>CBEVZO010000884.1:0-1997 GCA_965554365.1 uncultured Anaerolineae bacterium | reverse complement strand
TGGGTAGCTCCGCAGAATAACGTGATCGCGAGTTTGCCCCTCCCCCAACGCGAACAAGTTCGCGCCCCCTCCCCGCAAGCGATACTGTTGGCGAACCTGTTTAGGCAGGGGGAGTTCTGCGAATTCTCCCTCGGCGACTTTGCAAAATCGCCCCTACAAAACACCCATGTATCGACTTCGCCAACAGTATCGCAAGCGGAGAGGGGCTTAACTGCGTGCTTGCTCCCCTCTTTCTCCGCCTGCGGGGAAAGGGGGGCTGGGGGGGATAGGGGTCAACATACGCCAATCACGCTATTTTGTAGTCCTACCGCGCTGCGCCTGCGCCAGATAATCCCGCATAATACGCCCTGTGCTGAGTCGTAGATCAAGCTGCGTGCGATATGCCTCACGCAGGTCGAGGTCGAGCGCCGCCAATGGCCCGCCGCGCACGTCCAACTGCGGATCGCGCATCCGGGCGAGTTGGTACCACGTCAGCACGCCGAAGATCGTATGCGTCAGTTGATCGACGGCATACGCGGGCGTGTCAACAGTGGCGTGTACCGCGAGTATCTGCTTGTGGTTAAACACGCCCACGCGTCGGAACGGGGGCAGCCCCATCGTTTTGCGCAACACGTCGCCCGCCTGAAACGCTAATGCCGCACTGCGTCCTTCCAGACCGAGCCACTCCACCAGCGCCCGCACCAGCCGTGCCTCCTCCACGCCCGCCAGCGCTTCCCATGTCAGATCGAGCTGCGGCGCGCGGTCCACATTGAGCGTCACGCGCTGCGACTCAAACGTCGTCAACCCCAACTGTTTCGGGAACCCGTAAATCTCGCGGCCCAACACGATTGGCTCATAGGCCGAGGGATAAATGTACTGCACGTACAGCCCGACGCTGTGCCGGAACCGTACCGGCACGAACACGGTAGTTTCGGTGTAACCCAAGCGCGCCACTGGTTCATGCACCGGGTACGACGCGGGGAAATCTGCCAGCGCGATCAACACGGAGTCGCGTTTGCGGCCCGGTCGCCGCAGCAGTTTCACGCCGTCGGGCAGCGTAGCGCGGAGGCTGCTCAAATCCGCGTCGCAGAACGCGAAGATCATCGTCACATCATCGAAGCGGAACGGACCCGGACTGATCGCAGCGCGGGCGTTCGTGTAATGCACCGGTTGTTCGAGCGTATCCAGCCGTGTCTGGATGGTGTGCAGTTCCCCGGCGAGATAGTGGCGCGCAGCGGCGCTAAAGTCGTCCGACTGCCACAGTGTATCTAGCGACCAGCCGTACAACGTGCAGGCGGTGTGTGCTTCAAGTTTGACGGTGTGTGGGAGTCCGCCGAGCGTCGCCAGCGGATCGAGCAGGGCGGGCGCGGTGATCGTCTGCGGAGGGCGGTCGCTGCGCGTGGCGGTGAGCGTGCCCTCGGTCAGCACGTAGAGCGTATCCGGCGCGTCGCCCGCGTAACACAGCACAGCATCTGCCGCAAGTGTACGGGGTGTGGCAGTTGCGAGCAGGGTGGTTTGCGCGTTGGCGCTCAGGTCTTGGAAAACGGGTAGGTGATTGATGGTTATAGTCATGGAGACCACTATAGATGCTGCGCGGTGATTGTGCCACTCGTGATATACGAAAAAACAACCTCACCCCCCGACCCCCTCTCCCGCCAAGCCGGAGAGGGGGAGAAAACCATGCCCCCAAATCCGAATGCACCCCGCACTCCTCCCCGTTTTGGAAAACAATCCGGAACCGCGTATACTACCCCATGTGAGTAATTGCGATCTGACCGACTCAGCCAATAGGCGTGCTTATGGAACCCTCAGCGACCAGTCCCAAACCGCCAACCGCATCTTCACCGACCAAGTCCCTGAGCCTGCGCGCCCGTTGGCGGCTGCACATGGTCCTGGGTCTGAATCTGCTGATCGTGTTGGTGATCGGCACAGCAGCGTTGACGATGCTGATCGAGGAGCGCAATGCGCTGTTTACACTCCACAAGACCGCTGCCACCCAGACTCATGCCGCCGCGCAT
>CBEVZO010000883.1:0-1998 GCA_965554365.1 uncultured Anaerolineae bacterium | reverse complement strand
TGACCGCGAGGACGTGCGCCGCCGTGTGATGAAGGCACTCGAACGCATCGGCACAGAGCCGCGCGTCCCGGTAGCGGCGCGCGTCGTGCCGGGTCTGGCACGCGGATTGCGCGACTCCGAACCGGCGGTCGTGCGGGCGGCAGTCTCCGCGCTGCGGCGGCTGAACATCTCCAGCGCGCGGGCGGCGCTCGCGGCCTGGGAGCGCGAGTCCGGCAAATGATTCACCGCAGCGGTAGTGACGTATTCCAAATCTGGGGCGAGTGTGTGATAGCGGTGATTGTGTAGGGGTACGGGCTTGCCCTACCCGGTGTACCTCAACCTGGGCACCGCAAGCGATGCCCCTACGAAAAGCGATCCTGCCCCCAATCTGGAATGCCCCCTACGGAAACCCGTATACGCCAAAACATACTACGTTTCGTAGTATAGGCTGCAAAAACGGCGTTAAAATCCTCGCAAAACCGTGCAAAGACGTGCGCCCGCACCAGTACCGAAGTCCTATTCGTCTCCCTTACGATTCTGAAGAACGTAAAAATCCTGTTGCAATCGGGCCGTGATCCCGCCAGCGTCGCACGCCTCGCCGCTGAACTTGCTTTCTGGCAGCGGGTATACTAAGCATGGGCAATGATCACGCGCGACACGTTGTAAGCGGAATCTGCGACTAAATGATGTAAGGGACATAGCGTGATCACGTCCGACCAAACGCCCAGCGGGGAACTGGGCCGCAGGACCGACCATACGCCGGTTGCCACACACAGGTTTTCAGGTTCACACGAGGAGTAAGTGGCAAAAGGAGCGTTTGAGCAATGAGGCATGTCTTCATTTCATACCAGCGAGACGATAGTGAGTTTGTCGCAGATTTGATCCGTCAGATCGAAGACGCTGGCTTCCGCGTATGGTCCGACCATGAACGGCTGCGCGCCGAAGAGACGGGGTGGCGCGAATCGATTGACCAGGCGATTCGCGATGCGTTCGCGCTGCTGTTAGTGATCACGCCCGCCGCACGTACATCCGAGCAGATGAACTACGAGTGGACGTTCGCGTTGGGGGTGGGTGTGCCGGTGATCCCGGTGGTCCGCGAGACAGCGACGCTGCACCCCCGGTTGGAGGACTTGCAGCGGTTGGACTTCACCAACGCCGCCGTGCAACCCTGGGGTAAGCTGCTCCGCGCTATCCGTGAGGCGCACGAGGGGCCTCGGCGCAGGCTGCCCGCCCGGTCAGCGGATCGGTTTGGCGAACCTGATCGCGCAGGCGGTGGGCGCGACCGGCCTCGTGAACGCCCTGGTGAGCGTTCGCCCGGGCTGCGGGACCGCACCGAACGGGATCGCTCATCACCTTTTGGGCGGGAGCGTGATCGTCGCCGCGCCGGACCACGCGACGCGAGTCTCGACGAGGTGTTCCAGTCAGACAAACGGACGGTGGACGAAGCGCAGATGGACAAGCTCTACCAGGCGCTCGAAGGCAGCGCAGACCGCGACTATCGCACGCGGGCCGCGCACCGTTTGGGCGACATCGGCGACCGTGCCGCGATCCCGCACCTGATCAAGGCGCTGCGCGACGAGGATGCACGGCTGCGCGAAGCTGTCGCGATGGCGCTGGCAAAGCTCAAAGCGGGGGCAGCGGTTCCGGCACTGCTCGAAACGCTGCGCCGCACACGTCCGGGGCCGTTTGGTGGCGGATCGCCCAACCAGATCGTCATGCGTGCGGTCCGCGAGATCGGCATATCAGGCCTGCCGGTGCTGATCGACGCGTTGAGCGACGATGAGCCGCGCATCCGGCTGGTAGTTGTCATTCTACTGGGCGAGATCGGCGATTCGGGCGCGGTCCCGGCGCTAACAGGCGCGCTGCGCGATCCTGAATCGCGCGTGCGGTGGAAGGCAGCCGATGCGTTAGGGCGTATGGGTGATGTGACGGCAGTCCCCGTGCTGGTCGAGATGCTCACGGACACGAACAAGGACGTGCGTATCGCGGCGGCGTGGGCGCTGGGTCAGATCGGACACC
>CBEVZO010000882.1:0-2005 GCA_965554365.1 uncultured Anaerolineae bacterium | reverse complement strand
CCCTGCAGGCAGAAGACTTCAACATCCCCGCGCGCGGGCTTCCCTTAGCCTTTGAGCGCTCCTACAATTCCCTCGACACTACGGATGGCCCTCTAGGGCGTGGCTGGTCGCACGCTTATGCGATGCGCTTGGAACCAGCTGGAGGCTTTCTCACCCTCGTAGCGCCTCGGGGTTCGCGCCTCCCCTTTGCGGATAACGGCAACGGGACATTTAAGTCAGGCCCAGGTGTGCGAGCGACGCTCGTGAAACATGCGAATGGCGCCTACACGCTGACCCGTGGTGATCAGATTGTCTATACCTTCGACACGGAAGCCAACGGCTACCGGCTCTTGAGCGTTGCCGGTGACCATGGCACGACCACGTCCCTTGCCTATACAAGCGGAAAACTGACCCGTATCACAGCCGCTGATGGGCGAGCGTTGACTCTGGTGTACGCTGGATCGCGGATCGATTACATTTCCGATCCCGTGGGGCGCAGGGTCGACTACACCTATACAAACATCGCTGGCGTGTACTATCTTACAGAATTCACCGATCGAGGGGGAAGCCCCTGGTCGTATACGTACACAGATGGGCGGTGTCTGTTCAGAAAATGGGAAAGAATCGCGCCACAGGCAAGGATTTAGAGCGGAGCCGCGCTCCGTAGGTTTAGGTGTATAGCTCAGACATATCATAATGTCCCGAGCGCACGCCCATTCGCGCGGTCAACGTGACCACGTTTTTGATCGATTCTTTACGTTTATAGCCCCGCATCATCCGATAACGTTCTTTAATCCACCAGCCAATTAAGCGTTCACAAGCATTGTTCGTCCCGTCCAAATCATCCCGGCGTTGGTCCAAGGTGAACTTGCGCCAACGGGCCCACAACCGCGTCACTAGCATCCGGATGCGATACCAGACACTATGCCGTTCTCCGCCAGGCGGTGGGGGCACGACTTTGTAGCGGTGATACAATTGCTCCAATTGCTCCGCGCCATCCGCCGGGCGCTCACGCACCAACCGGCGCATTTGCTCCAGGTCATCCGCCCCCTGTTCCGGCGTCAGGTCGCTGTCTGCGGGCGGCGGCTCGTTTTGCTCCAGTTGGTCCGCGAGGTCATCCGCTAAATTATCAACATTTTCCTTTACATGCCGCCGACACAGTTGGTGCGCTAACCCCGTGTCATCCACCACTTCCGGATACGCCTGGTGATCGTCACTCACCAACACTTCGGCCTTCACATCGCGCGCCACAGTGCTGATCACAGCTATGATTTCAGCGTGACTTTCGCTAACAATGATTTCCAACCCGAGTAACTCCCCCGTTTGATCATCCACTACAACTTCGATGCCCGTAGCTACCCCTTTGAGACGCACGTAGGTCCCATCTGCGCCAATCACCGCCCGTTTCCCCCCCTCTTTTACCGTCGCTCGTTGTTTCCGCCGCGCCACGGCACCCGCCGCTTGGACATTATTATACGCGGTTGTTTTCCCTACCCCGCAACCCAACGCCGTCGTGAAATCTTCCACCGCCCCGTAGCTCAAACCCAAGACATACAACAAGACGGTCAGCCCTTTCAAGCGGTCACTTTGGGGTCCGGGCCCAACCCCCCGGGGATACACCCGAAAGCTGCGCCCACACCGCACACAGGTGTAGCGATAGCACTGCACTGCTGTATACTGCGGATCCCGTAATGGCTGGGGTTCTCCTTGCACACCGTGCGGTTTGAAGTACGCACACCCGCACCCATACGGGCAGACTTCGGGTTCTACATAAACATCGGGTTCCACTTTAGGCAAATTCACTCGAATGCGCATCTTTCCCTCCATCCTGATTTTACTGCATTTCCCAGAGTTTGAACAGCCACGATGGGCGTATGCATTCCTTCCCGGCGCCCGCTACCGGTAGTCTGGTCACGAACAGCTACGATAGTGAGGGGCGCGTACAGACGCAAACTGATGCGCACCAGCACTCAACGACCTTCACGTACGAAACTGACCATACTTTGGTTACCGACGCCAACGGCCA
>CBEVZO010000881.1:0-2006 GCA_965554365.1 uncultured Anaerolineae bacterium | reverse complement strand
CCCACATCGACGGCGGCGATGCGGCAATCGGGGAACCAGTCGAGCAGGTCCAGCGCGAACAGTTCGCGGTCACGGTAGCGCATCGGCTGCGAGGCATTGGTCACGATCCCCAGTGTCACTCCCGACGCGGCAAGCTGTGGCAGCACTTCCGGCACATCCGGGAACGCGATTTCACCCTCACGCGCTTGCCAATCATACGCGTCCATGATGGTGTTCGCGTCGAGGTGGGCGGTGGGCAAGCCAGCGGTCGCCAGCGCGGATATGATGATGCGCGGCATATTGGGCGCGATGAATGTGGTCCGTGACGCGTCCCAGGCTGCGGTGAGGAGTTGGGCCAGCGACTCGAACAGTAATTCAGGGGTGGTTCCGTTGACAGTGTGTCCCGTGCGGCTCATGAAATCCAGGATGGCCTGCATCCGAGAAATGTGATACTCGTGCCAGGACGACGCGTGGTCCCAATCAATCAGCGTGTGATCCAGATCGAACAATACAGCTTTCAGCATAAACTTGCGCGCTCCCATAGGTCATTGACTGTGCAACTGTAGCATAGGGCGCAGGGGGTGACAATGCCGGGTTAGTTAATTTTCGAGTAACTCACGGTAGACGGTGATGGTCTGTGCGGCGACCTGCGCCTGCGTGAAGTGTTCCAGCACACGCCGCCGGCCCTGCTGCCCAAGCTGTCGCCGCAGACTGGGTGTTTCCATCAGTTTGCGCAGACTGCCGACCAATGGAGCCACACCGCCTTCGGGGAACACCATGCCCGCGTCGCCGATCACATCGGGGATCGCGCCGCTGGTGGAGCCGATCACCGCCACCCCGCACGCCATCGCCTCGACGATCACGCGGCCAAATTGCTCTTTCCAGTTCGGGCGCGTCAGCGAAGGCACGACCAGCGCATCGAGACCCTGATAATAGCCTGCCATCTGCGTGGAGGGTAGTGTGTCGAATGAAACGCGCGCGGCGATGTTCAGGCGTTGAGCTTGCCCTTGCAGCGCGGTTTTCTCCGGCCCATCGCCGACGATGTCAAGCTGCCAGGGACCGTCAAGTTGTGCCAGTGCCTCAAGCAGCCCCGCGCCGCCCTTTTCTTCCACCAACCGCCCCACAAAGCCGATCGTGAATGTGTCGTCCTCGCGCGGCTGTTCCGGCGGTGTGAAGATCGCCGGGTCCACGCCAAACTGCGGGATCACCGCTAACGGCCCCGCATAGCCTTTCGCGCGCCAGACCTTCGCGGCGCTCTGCGTACCGACAATCGCATGATCGACATGCTTCAGCACCCAACGTTCGCCCTGCCCGAACGGGAATGGATAATCGCGTTTGATGTTCTGCCACGAGAAAAACAGCGTTTTCGCGCCGACTGTGCGCGCCTGCCGCAGCGCGAGCCACGTCGCGAGGTTGTACGGCTCCTCGTCGATATGCACGATGTCGGGCCTGAAGTCGTGTATCTGTTGCCCCAACTGCGGGAAATAGTGCAGGTGGAAATTGCCGTTAAGTCGCACCGGTGTCACGCGCAGATCGTAACCTTCGACATGCGCGCGTTCGAGTGCCAGATCACCGCGCGCGGCGTCGCGCCAACTGGGGGGCACCAGCACCCGCAGTTCCACATCGTCAAATTTCGCCAGTTCTTCGAGCTTGCGCTGGTATGCGCCAACCACGCAGGCTTTAGAGAGCATTAGAACGCGCATGAGGTGACAAACTCCCGGCTAGCGTAGACTCAGGTCATTCTAGTGCAGCGTCATCGTGTGATGCTACCGTGCAGTGATGGTTGTAATGCGCCCCCATCGTATCACGAATGCGCCGATCTGCGTACCTGCGCATCTGCATCTGACCGCCGGCGCTGCCGTACGCAGAGCGAACGCTCACGATGACAGGGAGCAAGCGAAACATCATAGAGTAGGGTTGGGGAACACGCAGCGTGGTGAGACGGACAATACCCCCGGACGGACTCGAACCGCCGACGCCAGGTTTAGGAAACCTGCGCTCTATCCTCTGAGCTACGGGGGCCTCTG
>CBEVZO010000880.1:0-2008 GCA_965554365.1 uncultured Anaerolineae bacterium | reverse complement strand
TATGCACGCTCCCCGCGCCGTACACCACACTCGACACCCATACCGTGTCGTCTGCCGTATCCACCGCGCTGAACACGTCCACGCCCGCCGCCACGTTGATGAAACGCACGCGCGCCGTACCTGACGGCAACAGCGTCACATTGTCGGGAATCATCTCCATATGCAGATCGCCCAGCGCTCCGAAGATCACCACCGTGCGTGGCGCGTCCGTGCGGCTGAGGTCCAGCGTGCGCGAGAACACCGGAGTCCGCACATCCGGATCAGCGCCCGTGCGATACACATCCACCGTGTACACCCCCGGCGGGAGCAAGCCGTAGGGCAGCGCCTCACCATACGGCAGCGCCTCCGCGAACAGATCGCCATCGAGATACACATCCACCGCGTCAATGCCCTGTGCGGCGTTTAACCACCGCACGAACGCATACTGCGGCACATTGTCTACCGGGACCACCGTCGCGTTCACCAATGGCGCGTCCGGGTCATTATCATTAATGATCAGCAGCGTCGCCGATCCTGCGGGCAAGAACACGCCCGGCTTCTGCATCAGCGCCCCCGCGTCGGGATCACCATCTGCGTCCGTCACGATAACGCTAAACGCACCCGCCGGAACCACGCGCTCAACCCCCTCACCTGGCTCGACACGCTCAACGACGGTCGATCCTTCCCACGTCGCCACATGCAGCGCCGGATTGCCATCCGCCACATGGATCACGTTCAGCCGCGAGGAGTTGGGCGGCAGCGGCCCCATAGCGGTGATATACGGCGTCAGCACGAGATCGTCCGCTGTGCCGTGCGCGACAAACACCACATGCTGCGCGGGACCGATCTCGGCGGTGGAGCTCGCTAATGGGGGTTGGGTTCCCGGCACGACATCCGCCGGATACACCTCCACCAAATGCGCCCCGTACCCCGTCACGAGGTAATTCGTCACCCCGCCGAAGCGAATCGCCGAGTAGATCGGTGCGAGTTCCTTGTTGATGTACGCCGTCACCGCGCCGAGGCCCTGCGCCATGTGCGCGAACCGAATCTGGCTATCCGCCTCCGGGCGCAGCACGGTACTCTCCGCGACCAACAGCCGCACCGCGTCACCGCCGATCACGAACACCGTGTACGCGCGATTACCCCCAAACGCCTGCTCCGGCGCACTGAGGATCGTCGCGCCATCGTCCGCCAACACATCGAGCCGGTGCGTTCCATCCGTCACCTGTTGCGACGCGCTCACCGTGCCATACGCTAACGCCTCATCCAGCACCTTGCTGCCCAACAACACACGTATGGGAGCCGCATCCGGCGCGGCGTGGACCACCTTCACGCGGGCAGAGTTACGGGCGGGCGCGCTCACGTCGTCCAGAAACGCCAGCGCTTCGAGGTTACCCAACGTGTTGAGCGCCGCCACCGTCACACGGTCGCCGGGATCGAGCGTTACCCGCACCTGCGCGAGATCGTCGGGACGATCCGGCAGCCGGAACGTGATCACATGCTCCCCCGCCGGAATATCGAAATAGCCCGCCGACTCGACCACGCCGCCCGCCCACAGCGTAGCATCCGCGAACACGTTGAGCGCGGGCGCGTTCACCGACGCGTTCACAAACCGGATGCGCGCATTGCCCACCTGCGCCATGACATCCGCCGCCACTCGCACGGGAGCCAGCAGCCCCCCGATCAGCATCACCAGCACACAAAACAGCATTAGCATTCGCTGTCGCATCGTTAGCGCTCCTTCCACCTGGCGCAGCGACATCTCGTCCGCGCTCTGCCCCCAATCTTAAACCGGAGCCGCCATCCCCGCCAGCAGGGAGTGCATTCGGATTTTGGGGCACGTATTTGGTGCAAGCGATTCCATCCGTTGACAGCGACTCCCTCCCAGCCTCCCCCATTGACGGGTTTACACTCCGACACTTTTCATGGAGAGGACTGGGGCGGGCCAAAATGGATGTAAAAAGATAATTCTGGCGCATGTTGGCCCCTATTCCCCCCAGCCCCCCTTTCCCCGCAAGCGGAGAAAGAG
>CBEVZO010000879.1:0-2013 GCA_965554365.1 uncultured Anaerolineae bacterium | reverse complement strand
AGTATTTTTCGAGCATCAGGGCCAGCTCGCAGACATGCCCCTCGGACCCCGGCATGGTGCTGGGTTCATCAAGGAAACGCTGCGGCAGCACATCACTGCCCGGTTGTTCACCGGCCAACTGGTTGTAGTAGCGTTCCAGGTTGTAGATGCGCTCGCCGATCTTCAGGATATCCGCGCCGGTCAGCCCCTCGATGCCAATCATCGCGGCATACTGCGCGGCATAATCGTCTGCGCTTTCGGCGAAGGAACTGAATTTGCACAGGTCGAGCGAGTCGCTGAATGCGAACAGGTCTTGCAGCAGCTTGAGCAGTTCGCCCTTGCCTTCCCAGGCCAACGGGTCCGTCTTGAGCGAGATCAGCCCCAACTCGCTGGCGGGCGAATAACCGCGCAGGTGGCACGCACCGCGATTGCTGGTCGCGAAGCCCAGGCCCATCCCCTTGAGGCCACGCGGATCGTAGGCGGGGATACCCTGCCCACGTACCGACATCGCCAGTTCGGGATGTCCGAAGTGCGCGGCAACACCGGCAGCGCCTTCCGCCAGCACATCACCAAGACCTTCGCGCATGGCGATCTTGGGTAGCATGGCGACCATCGCGGCATGATCACCGAAGGCCATCGGAACTTTGCCGTTGTAGCCCTTCTCACAGATTTCCATGTAGGCCCCGAAGACGACACCGGCCTCAATGGCATCCATACCGTAGTCGTTGCACATCTGGATCAGCTTGGCGGCAGCGGCAACCTGGTCGTTGGCAACAAACGCGCCGAAGGACCACGCCGTTTCGTATTCCACACTTTCCATGTGGATCGTTTCGCCGTCGTATTCAACTTCGACCTCTTTCTTGCACGCCACCGGGCACGCGTGGCAGGTCGGGTCGTTGACGAGGATGTGTTCTTTCACATATTCGCCGCTGGTGAGTTCGGCCCGTTCACCGAACGAGGTCAGTTGGCCGTTACGTGTGGGCAGCGCGCCGATGCCGTTGGTGATGTTCATCAGCACGTTCGTGCCGTAGACGCTCAGACCACCCTTGCGCGGTGCAGTGGCGTTGCCCTCATCCATGATCGCCGCAAGCGCCCGTTTCTGGGCCGCTTTGAACTCTTCGGGCTTCACGGGTTCGGGATAATTACGCGTCGCCTTGATCACAACCGCCTTGAGCTTCTTACTACCACCGACAGCGCCGGTTCCGCCACGTCCTGAGGCACGGTCATGCTCATTGATCCACGCCCCATACTTAACCAGGTTCTCACCAGCGGGTCCGATGGCGATAACACTCAAATCTTTTTCGCCGTAGCGCTCCTGGAAGAATTTCACCGTAGCGTGAACACCCTTGCCCCACACCGCAGAGGCGTCGCGCAGTTCGAGCTTGCCATCTTCGACATAGGCATACACGGGTGTATCCGATGCACCCTCGAAGAGCAGCGCATCAAAGCCCGCCCAGCGCAAGCGTGCCGCCGACCAGCCCCCTTGATGACTATCGGTGATTGTGCCGGTCAGCGGACTCTTGGTGACGACGGCCAAACGCCCGCTCATATTGGCACGGGAGCCAGTGAGGGGGCCATTCATGAAGCAGAGCAGGTTGTCCGGGCCGAGAGGATCCACATTGGGACCGGCTTCCAGGCAGTAGCGCACGCCTAAGCCGCGTCCGCCAATATATTTAAGTGCCCATTCTTCGGGAATATCTTCGTAGGTAACCTGACCAGTGCTAAGGTTGATACGTCCGACATTGTGTGCATAACCGCCAAGAGGCATAGCAAAATCTCCTTGAAAGTCTACTATGACAAAACACAACACGCGTTGATGAGGCAACGATGGGGGGCGTCAATGAGGCAGCAATGATGAGCAAAATGAATCACGTTAACTCAGTATACACACTTTGTGAAAGGGAACGCAAGTGAAAACACCACATTGGCGCAGTGACAGTAACAGCACTGGCCGCAGTGGTTGAGCAGACTATACAGGCGCGCCGGGGTGAGGGTGGCGCGCCGGATGTCGTTTACAGTGGAAAGTATAGCATA
>CBEVZO010000878.1:0-2018 GCA_965554365.1 uncultured Anaerolineae bacterium | reverse complement strand
ACGCAAGCATCGCCCCTACAAAACACCCATGAATCGAGTTCGCCAACAGTATCGCCAGCGGGGAGGGGATTTAGGGGTGGGGTCGATCACTCTGCTGCATCACCATCATCCTCTGCTGCGACATCGCGCAGCGTGAAGAAAAATGTGCTGCCCGCGCCGGGCGTACTCTCCACACCAACCACACCACCCAACCGGTTGATGATGCGCTGTGCAATCGACAGGCCCAGCCCGTAGCCCTTCGTGCCCACCCCCTGCAAACGCTGGAATGGCTTGAACAACTGCGCTTGCTCCTCCGCCGTGATACCTGCACCGTTGTCGCGCACCCAAAAACGCACCATGCCGTCCGTCTGCGGAGTCGCACCCAATGTCACTTGAGGCGGCGCGCCGCCGTACTTCATCGCGTTGCACACGTAGTTGTACCAGACTTCTTCGACCCAGGGACCGTAACCCAGTACCTCCGGCCAGGAGTCGGGGATATCCAGCCCTGCACCGGTATCCGCCTGCAACGGCCCTATACGGAAGCGCAGATTGGTGATCACCGTGTTCATCTCCAGCGGCTCTAGTGGCACTTCGCCGTGCCGGACCTGCGCCAGTAACAGCAATTCGTCGATGATTGTCACCAGGCGGATGCTCTGCTGCGCGATCTGCGTGACGATAGTATGCGTGTGTTCGGGTCCGAGGGTGTCGGCGTCATCTGCGAGCATCTGCGCATACGACAACACCAGGCTGGTCGGATTTTTGAGATCGTGCGCCACCGTGTGCGCGAACGAATCAAGTTCCTCGATCACCTGCTCGCGCTCCACTTCGATTTGCTTGCGCTGCGTGATATCGCGTACAGCGACCACACGCAGCGTGCGCCCCCCCACCGGGAGGGATTTGGCACACACATCCACCGGAAACGTAGTGCCGTCTTTGCGCCGCCCGACTACCTCGAACGCGTCTTCGGCCTGCGCCGCGAGATTCTCGCGTACGACCGCGT
Source organism: uncultured Anaerolineae bacterium (assembly GCA_965554365.1). GTDB lineage: Bacteria > Chloroflexota > Anaerolineae > Aggregatilineales > Aggregatilineaceae > CAYRNY01. The sequence goes on along the minus strand of CBEVZO010000878.1, from coordinate 1,039 downwards.
GCGATTCTGGCGTGATGAGGTCAAACACCGTCTTCTCGCACACTTCGCCCAACGTGTAACCAAGCATGTCGAGTAACGTCTGATTCATGTCGATCACCTGCCCCTGCTCATGGAACAGCAGCCCCTCAAATGCCGCACCAGAGAATTTACGGAATCGTTCCTCGCTTTGCTGTGCCGCGATCACTGCCGTCGCCAACTGGTCCTGCCGCTCAGCATCCCGCCACCGCAGCGTTCCCAGGTGGCGCAGCGTGCGACGGCGTATGCTATGCGCAATGGCCCCCAACGCAGAAGCGGCCAGCATCGCCCCAATGTACTGTTGTAAGTTGGCATCGGCATCCACCAGGAGCATCACGAGCGCGCCGCTGATCCAGATCAACACATTCAAGCCCAGCACCCAGCGCACATCCAACAGCAGCACGCCAATGCCGATGATCACATACGTGAGCAGCAGCGCCTCATGGCTCTGGCCCGTCACCACGATATGCGCAAAGATGTTGATCATCACCAATAGCGCAATCCCCGCACTGTACGGATGCGCCCAGTTAAACACAGGCGTGCGTTGGCTCCAGCGCTGATATAGCAGCCCCAGGATCAGTGCCGAGATTACGGCGAGGATGCTCATCGGCGCAGCCTGATGCGGCGGCAGCATAAGCAGGTGTAGGGCTGCGTAAAACACGTACATCACGCCTAACCAGGCGACGACGGTACGCAGTTCGTCCGCCACGATACGGTTAAAGGCGCGGCGCAGGTTAGCAGGATCAATTGGGTGTTCGGTGTGCATAATGGTCATCTCCAGCGGGAGACACAACAAGGAGCGCACGTGGCGCTCCCTGGCTAACGACTCGGTAAGCCACCGGGCCGGCATGTGATCAAAAGTGGGGTGTGTATGCAGTTTGTGCGCAGAACGGCCTCACCCCCCTCGGTCCCCCCTCTCCATGTCGCGTAACGTAGCCCAGTGGGGCAAGCGTGCGGCAGAAGCCCCCGCATTCATGCGTGGGGAGTGTCACATATGGATCATGTGCCCTTCCAGACCGTGCGC
>CBEVZO010000877.1:0-2020 GCA_965554365.1 uncultured Anaerolineae bacterium | reverse complement strand
AGGGCGGACTGCGATCAACAATGGGCGCAGTAGAACAGCGCCCCTACGAGAAATTAACCCCGCATTTCAATTTTACTGGTTCTAACGGATTTTGTTGCAGCAAGAAAACGAGTCAAAATTGACCCAGGTTATCATCCCAAAATCGTCAATATCGATGGTTAGGAAGCAAACCTCAAGTCTGTTACCAGTTTTTATCGCTTGTTTATCAACTTAATGGGGTTGATATCACAAAAATCGGCTCCAAAACCTGTTCAATCCAACCCGTTCTTTATGTGCCACAAAATCCGTTAGAATGAGCAACTTTATTGCAACCTGTCCGCCCCTGAACCGCGCATGGGGAGGGGGTGCGAACAAGTTCGCGTTGGGGAAGAAGTCAACTCGCCTGACAAGCTGTTCGTGGCCCCCACACCGCACGTCTATCGACAATCCGCAAACAGGTGTATCATGTGGCGACAGTGTGAGTTAGAGTGCGAGTTAGCCGAAAGAGAACACACAATGCACATGCGAACACGCGGCCTACGAACGCTTGTCACGGTGCTGCTGGTGCTGTTGGTGATCGTTGCAGCTTGTGATACGAACGACGGTAAAGGCAAAGATGCGGCGGACTTTCTGCCGGAGATGAGCGGGGACGATTACGACATCGTGAGTACGGATGCCATTCAAGACGCGCTCACGACGCTTGAGGTGTGGAGCGCGGTATCCGGGCAATTTGCATTCACCGCGCAGGTGGCAGCGGTGGACGCGATGATCGAATGCACGGAGGAAAGCGGCTCGCTGGCGATCCGCGCCTACAGCTACAAACTGAACCGCCTCGTGGCGGGCACAGCAGTTGTGGTGAATTATGACCGGCTCACCAGTTGGGAAACGGCAGTGGAATGCTTCGGCGGCGCGCTGAGCAGCCTGGGCCGCAGCCCGGAACCCGAACTGCGTCCGTGCGCGAGTTGGTGGCAGTATGAGGAAGACGACACGACATACTACATGCTCCAGGCGGGAACCAGCCTGATGGTCTGCGATCACATGTGCAACACGATGAGTGGCTGTCCCACCAACAATATGGTGGCGGGCATTTTCGGCGGCTGATCGCCGGAACCGTCTAAGGCTGTTCCAAGTCAATAATTCTTCCATTGCGCAAAGCTAACCCCTCCCCTAAATCCCCGCCCCGCACGCGGAGAGGGGACTTAACCGCGCACTTCCTCCCCCTTTCTCCGCCTGCGGAGAAAGAGGGCTGGGGGGATAGGGGTAAACTAGCGCATTGGCTCGAACGGGCGACTTATTTTTCTGGCACAGCCTAAATCAGCGGGAGACGTGGTCGATGCATACGACAGTCCTCCGCTCCGTTGCGGGACGACGCGACCCCAAACCCCGGTCGCGCGTCCCATCCACGACGCTGCGGACCGTCTGGATCGGCGCGGGCACGATGACACGACGCGCGAAGCCAACAGCGGTCCGGAACAACGCGGCGGGCTGCGCAAACACGCCCCACCGTTTGCGACAGCCCACAGCAGCGTGCAGGACCGCTGGCCGGCGTATGCTACAGCAGCGCCACCAACGCCGCGCCCGCCGCCAAGCCAGAGTGAAACGCCCCCTCAATACGCGGCCCACCGAACGCGTCCCCGGCGAATACCAACGGCGGCAACCCTTGCGCTGTGAGATACGGCTCGGGATGCACAGTCAGCGGGTTGGCATAACGCCAGCGGAACAAGTGACGCTCCACGATCCGCGCGTCCAGGTCTTTGTAGCGCCGCAAACCGGATTCGAGCGCCGCCAGAACTTCCCAATCCGGGCGCGACCATAGATCGCGGCTATACGACGGCCCCGCGTGAATCGTGATCAACGTCGCGTCGGGCGAGACGCCCTTGCGCTGGTTGTCCGCCACCCAGCTAATCGCGGCATTGTGCTGCTGGATCGCGCCCGGCTCCGGCAAATTCACATTGCCATCCACCCAGAAAACGCCCGCTAAACACGGCGCATAGGCAATCGCGCGCAGCAGCTCGTAATCCAGCGCGCCCAATGCCACCTC
>CBEVZO010000876.1:0-2021 GCA_965554365.1 uncultured Anaerolineae bacterium | reverse complement strand
CATGATGTCGAGATGGTGGCGCTGTTCGGCGTTCAATACAGTGTGGGCGCTTTCTTGCAGCACCTCTGTGAAGCCGACGAACACCGCCAGAGGATTTTTCAGGTCGTGGGCCACCGTGTGCGCGTAGGCATCTAGCTCGACAATCAGGCGTTCGCGTTCTTCCTCAGCTCGTTTGCGCGCGGTGATGTCGCGCAGCACGATCAAGCGACCCATAGGCCGGTGCTGACGCCGGTAGAGGGTCGAGATACGCAGATCAAACGTGCGGCGGGCGGCTCCTGTGCCTACTACGATCTCATCATGCGTTTCGGCAGCGTCAAGATAGCGTTGGAGCAGGTCCGGTTGTACCGCGAAGACCTCTGTCGCGGACTGGCCGACCACGTCTGCCGGACGCGCGCCGACAATTGCTTCCGCTGCCGGATTCAGGTCCACGATGCGGTGCGCGGTGTCCAGCACGATCACGATATCGTTCATACTTTCGATCACACAGTCCCGCGCGATGGGCATCAGATCAAGGAACTGAAATCCGAACATATTCCAGGCGAGCAAGAGGCCGGTCACGCTAAACGCAAGGGGCGTCATGTTGAAATGGGGAATCGGGGACAGGCCCAGGAGGTACAACGCGTCAACGAGCAGCGGCAGCATGGTGCTGAGCAGCAATAGCTTGATTTGCTGCCGGTAGCGTGGCGTTTTTCCGGTGAGCGCGTAGCCTGCCGCCACCAGGCTGATCAGGAACAGCACATAACCATACGGCGCATGAATCGCGAACCAGAACTGGTAATCGTACTCGACCAGCGTAAACGGGGCTGCGGTGGTGTTAAGCTGAGATGTGCCACGCCAGAGGTGATGCAGATCATTGGTCCAGAGCAGGATGTTGGTGATCACCGGGATGATCAGCGCCACCAACAAGATGCGGCGGCGGTGGCGCGTGTAGCCGATGTAGTCCAGCGTGAGCGTGAGCCATGCGACTGGCAGCAGGGTGATGCCGAGAAACTGCACATTGGCCCAGAAAATTTTGGTGTGCAGCCCCACGCCCGCGATCTCGAAGACAAAGCTGCCCGCCCACACGCCCGCGGCCAACATCGCCACCGCGAACGATAGCGCGGCGGGGTGGCGGCGATACCGCAGCGCATAGAGTCCTACTGCCAGCATGATTCCGGCGGAGATGATCAGGGGGATGACATAGGGTGTGAATTCAAACATAAACCGTGATCCTTGCGTGTGGATGCTCAGTTCGCGGCTGGCTATTCCACAAATTGCACGAAGATCGTCAACGTTGTGGGTTGTCCGGCGATGCGCCCGTTCCATGCGGTGAGGTCGAGATCGTGTCTGCCGGTCGTGTCGGGCGTGTATGTCAGGAAGCCCTGATACGTCGTCGCGCCTCCGACCTCCACACGCGCCTTGACATCGTTGTAGCGCCGTAGTTGCACTTCGGTGATGCCGTCGGCTCCGGTGGCGACAAACTCAATCGTGACGGTCGTGCCCAGGCTGACGGTGGTCTGATTCGCCGGGGCGCGGATTACCACTGTCGGACGGGCGGCGCTAGGGATGTCGGTCGCGACGGGGGCGTCGTCGCCGTTGTTGTTTGTGCCGTCATCGCTACTGAACAGCAGTCCGAACAGCAGCAGCACCACAAACAGCGCGACCACCATAATGCTGACGATCCCAAATATCCACAAGAAGCGCCCAATGCCCGCTGATTCCTGATAATCATAATCGTGACGGCGCTGGACCTCGTGGCGCAAGTCCTGCGAACTGCTATGCGGCGGCGTATAACCCGCGCTGGAGTACGGTGTCTGCGTGGCGCGCGGACCGTGATCGACCGGCGTGCGTGGCGGTGGGCCGTACTGCGAGGGCCGGTCGCCGTATTGCGACATATCGCGGCGGCGCGGTGGAGGTGGGGCGCTGCGGCGGCGCGGACGGCTGTCACGCGCGTGAGGCGGTGGCGTGCCGGGGCGTGAGGATCGCGGCGGGCGTTGCTGTGACCCGTATTGCGATGGCGTGCCGTGCGATGATGGCGGGGC
>CBEVZO010000875.1:0-2021 GCA_965554365.1 uncultured Anaerolineae bacterium | reverse complement strand
TGCGCGAATATTTCTATGCCGACCCGGTGACGGATGACGTGCATGAACTGCGCGCCTCTTTGCAGGAGATGAGTCTGCGTGCGACCGGGGAGCCGCACCTGATCGATATCACCGCGTGGCTGCGGGACGATGGCGCGTTGGCCTGGGCGCTGCGCGATTATCCCAACGTGCAGTATGTGGATGGTGTCGGTCCCGAAGTGGACACGGCGCTGGTGCTGCTGCCGGAGATGGTTCAGCCGATTCCGTTGGGCGGTGACTACATTAGCAAAGACCTGATCACACGTGAAGCGTGGTCAGCGGATACGCTGTCATGGAAAGATATGCTCATGTGGTTGTACAAAAGCGACACTGCTCAGCGTCCCACGATTGCCGAAGTGCTGCGGCTGTGGGTGCGCAACGATGTGTACGGTGTCGAACACGTTACTGAGACTTAGCGGGGGGCGAGGTGTAGACTCTGGTATGGACGGAGAGAATTATTATGACTAACACCCCGCACGCTATGGTCCGCGCGAACAACGACGCGGATTTGCCCGATCTGATTGCGCGCAGTCTGACAGGCGATCAACATGCGTATGCGACGCTGTACGAACGCTACGCGCCGGGCTTGTACCGGTTGGCGTATAGCATTTTGCTCGTGGAACAGGACGCGGAAGACGTGTTGCAGGAGTCGCTGGTGTACGCGTTTCGTAATCTGGACCGCTACGATGCGACGCGCGCATCATTCCGCACCTGGCTGTATACGATCACTGTGAGCCGCTGTCGTAACGCCCGCCGCCGGAAGTGGCTGCCCACCGTCGCACTGCCGAATCTGTTGAGCATTGGCATCGAACCCTCGGCTCCCGCTGACCAGGGGCCGGAGGTACAGGCGTCGTGGGAAGATGTGCGGCAGTCGTTGGCGCGCGCGCTGACGACGCTCTCGCCCCGGCTGCGTGAGGCGGTCGCGCTGCGCTATGGACAGGGTTTGACCTACCGTGAGATGGCGGCGATTATCGACGTGCCGCAAAAAACCGCCGAGAGCCGTGTTCGATTGGCGCATGAGCAGCTCCGCAGGGCGATGAGCGCGGCGGATCACGCGGCGTTGCAGGAGTTGTGGAGTTTGTAGCCATTGATGTGTAGGGGCAATCCTTGGGTTGCCCGATTTTGGATGGGCATGTTGCACCGAGGGTAAGGCAAGCCTTACCCCTACGAGAACGATTACGAGAGAACGCGAGACGAACGACTATGTTTAACCGTCATGTGACCCATTTGCTGACCCGCTATGTCAACGGGACGCTGCGCGCATCATTGAAGGCGCGTGTCGTGAATCATGTGCGTGTGTGCGACTCCTGCCGGGCGGCGCTGGCGCGTGAAGAACGTGTACACATGGACGTGCGTCACGATCTGCGGCAGGTCGGCCACCCGCGTCAGGACCAGCTCACGACGATGTGGTCCGATGTCTGGTCTGAGGTCAACGCGCCGCGCAGACGGTTCCGCTGGGGATCCGCGTTGTTGCCCGGTGTGAGTGTCATTCTGGCGGGAGTGCTGGTGGTGGTGGTGATTCTACCGCTGCTGATTGAGGGCGGTCTCCGCGTGGAGGCTGCGCCACAGCAAGCGCTCCCGGTGAGTACATCCTCGCCGACGCCCAATCTCGACGAGACGCATGAAGCGCCGGAACGCAGCGCGGACCTGACGCTGCCCCAGGCGACGGTGGCGTATGTGTGCGATGCGGGCGCGACGCCTGCGCCGGTTCCGCAGCTTGCCGTGTCGCCAGAGGCCGCCCAGAGTGGTGCGCGTTGGTACGGTGTGCATGACGCCCGCTGATCCCACGCTGCGCCCGTTGACGGCAGCCGACATCCCGGCAGCGCTGCCGCTGATGCACCAGTTGACCGGGCACGCGATGACGCCGGACGGGATACAGAGTCGCCTGGATTTTGTCGCGCGCAGTCCGTTCGATTGGCTGTTCGCGTGTGAGGTCGCGGGGCAGTTGTGCGGCATGTTGGGGTTGCGGCTCCGCGAACGGCTGGAAGTCGTGGGGCGCGATC
>CBEVZO010000874.1:0-2023 GCA_965554365.1 uncultured Anaerolineae bacterium | reverse complement strand
GATGATCGCCACGTTCGAGTGCCTCCCAGTTAGGCAGGCTCATCCAGTAATTGCCGGGGCGCGGCGCGTCGAATGTGGGGTTGTACGTCGCGTAGTCCATAAACTGTGTGTAGACGCGGCTGAGCCTGTCTGCGGATTCCCACACTAACACGGGTGCTGACTCCGCGACCTGTTCACTGATCGGACCCGCCGTGCCGACCAATGTGCCATCACTGGCGACGACCGCATAATAGAAATCGCCGTTCTCGTGTGTGGTCCAGACGAACAATTCTGTGCCATCGGGCAATTGCGGACCAAGATCGTCGATCACGTAGTTGCGCAGTGAGACGTAGCCGCTGTCCTCATACGGCGGTTCGAGGGCGCGCGCGCGTTCGGTCCAGAAGATGCCCGATCCCTGCGGCACTTCGGCGATCTGCTGTGCTTGCGTGAGTGTTTCCTCGGTGATGGGCGCGGTGTGGCGGTGAATGTGGTAGGTCAGCGCCGGATCGCCCGCGATCTCCGGCCAGGTGATGAACGTTTGACCACTGCGATGAAAAGCTGTGGCGCTATCTGGCTGCATGGGATTGCTGACTGGTTGCACTATGGCGTCAACAGCGGGTTGGACCGCGACAGGCGGTGTGTGCAGCAGGATCGCGGCTTGGCCCGGCGGTACGGTGATTTGCGTAACTTCGGTGGTTTCGACGCTCCAACCGGAAATGTCGGCATCGTTTGGTACATCCCCGCCGCCTATGCTCCCGGTGACGAGGTGCATGGGTATGTCGAGCGTCATGGTTTGTGCTGCGCCGAAGGGATCAGGGTTGACCAGCACGAGCGCGTTTTCATAGGCGCGCGCGTATAGTCCCGACTCGGTGCGCAGTTGCTCGATATCGTCAGGCGGCGGTGTGAGGGCACGCCCCACCGGTAGATCGTAGGCGGGGAACCATTCAACATCCTGCGTTACTTCGAGGTTGATATAGGTGTGGCTACCTTTGATGAGCAGATAGTTCGCGATCTGCCATAGACGCTCGGACGGCTCCCAGACGTAGCTTTGCAGGATCACGATCCGGTCCTGAGTGACCAATGCCAGCACGCGATTCATTTGCAGTGCCCAATCGCCGATCTCGAACCGTTCATACTCATCCCAACTCGCGAAGCCTTCAACCATCACGCCGTCAGCGAGGCTATAGTCGGTTGTTTCGCGCGTGGTGACAAGTTGCCCGGCATTGACGATCAGCGCATAGTCGTCGCCGAACGCTGTATTGAGCCAGGTCATCCACTCATTGACACGGCGCGTCCACTCGGCCTCGAACGCTTTGTCATATGCGGGGAGGGTGGGCCGCCAGTCGTCTGCGCCGAGGAAACTCGGCACGGTCACACTGTCCGCGAACAGTCCGTCGTTTGCGTTGTCGGCAAGCTGTTGGCGAACCTCGCCCAGCCACCAATCGCGCCAGTCTGCATGATCCGTATCCGCCAGATACCAGCCCCAGGCGCACCAATAGACACGCTGACCATCGTAATGATACAGCCAGTCTTCCTGTACGGTGTTGTCGCCGGGCCATTCTTGGACCCAGTCATCGCCGTGAATGATTTCCAGATATTCGCCCGCCGGTTGGCAGTTGTCGCCTGCGGCCTGATAGCCGAGTCCCAGTCCCAGCCGGTAATGCAGTACGACAAAATCGGGATTGTAGGCTCGCAGTCGATCTGCACCGCTGCGCGTGAGTTTTTGTGTTCCGGCGTAGTGTGTGGCGGCAAATTCAGTTTGTGCATCGGTTAAGTGATGCACGTCGATCTGGTCATTGAATACGTGAATCCCGCCGGATGTATTAGGAAAAGAACGGGGTGTATCCTGTGCAATTGATATGCTGTGTCCCAGGACTAACATGAACGCTGCGCTCACCAGCGTCAGGCGTAATAATTTCATAAAATCTTGGCGCAGGAAACCCACAGCCTTGTACTGTGGGAGGAATGCGCCGTCCTCCTCTCTGGTAGCTAGTACTCAGTCAATCTGAAATAGACGGATAAAGGCGATGCAACTTCACACGAG
>CBEVZO010000873.1:0-2025 GCA_965554365.1 uncultured Anaerolineae bacterium | reverse complement strand
ACTGCTGATCGCTATCTTATGGACTTTTCGCTGATCTGGAACTGGTTAGGACGCGAAGGCGGCTACATCATGCGTTGGTGGCTGCTGGTGACGCTGGCGGGCGCGGCGGTATGGCCGCTGTTGTGGCGTGTACTGCGCGGACTGCCGGATCGCGGCTATACGCTGGCACGCGCGGCGGGCCTGATGCTGACCGGGTTCGTGTTCTGGTTTCTGGGCAGCCTGGGACTGTTGCACAACGCGCCGGGCGGCATGGTCTTCGCGTGGATGGTGGTGCTGCTGTGTAGCATCGTGGCGCTGCTCGCACGCCGTGACGGTGATCAGGCTGACGGCTTTTCACTGCGTGAGTGGTGGCACGCACACGGCGCGCTGGTGATCACGGTGGAAATCTTGTTCGTGGTTCTGTTTGTGGGTTGGGCGGCGATCCGCGCGCATAATCCTGTGATGGCGGAAACCGAAAAGCCGATGGAGATCATGTTCATCAATGCGATTCGGGCCAGCGAAACCTTCCCACCACAGGATGCGTGGCTCAGCGGCTACGCAATCAGCTACTATTATTTCGGCTATTTGATCGTCGCGATGCTGGCGGACCTCGCCAGTATGCCGACGAGTATTGCGTTCACATTGACGATTGCGCTGCTGTTTGCACTGACCGGAATTGGTGCGTTAGGTGTGGCGTACAATCTCGTGCGCGCCCCGCGTAAGGCGCGCAATGCAACCACTGGCGCGCGTGCGCGACCTAGCGGCGGTATCGTCGCGGGACTCAGCACCGGCGTACTGGCGCTGTTGTTCGTGACGCTGATGGGCAGTCTCGGCACGGCGCTGATCGAATTGCCATTCTGGGGCCATGCATCAGACTTGGTGGATGCAGATTATTTCGATTTCTGGGACGTACCGGAGCGTCAGGGCACGTATGTGGTGACGCTGGATGACGGCACGACTATTGAGCGCACGCACGATCAGGATAACGACGGCGTGCCCAACTGGGACGACGATCCCAAGCCGCTCGATGAGTGGTCGTATACGTGGGGCGTCGGCTGGCGCTACAGCCGTATTATCAACGACCGCGACATCAACGGCAACCCGCTTGGGATTCAACCGATCAGCGAATTCCCCAGTTTCAGCTTTGTGCTGTCGGACGTGCATCCGCATGTGTTGGCGCTGCCTTTTGCGGCGCTGGCGATTGGATTGGCGCTGAATCTCGTGCTGCGCGGGACGCCGCTGCGGAGTTGGGAATATCCGCTGTACGCGATCTGGGTCGGCGGCATGGTGTTCGTCAACTCGTGGGACGCTGTTTACCTTCCGCTGCTGCTCGGCGCGGAGGTGTTGCGACGCATTATGCGCAACGGCGAGGGTGTGCTGCATCCCCGCGATTTGTGGGGCCTGGGGCGTTTTGTGTTGGGCATCGGCGGGCTGACGCTGGTGCTGTACGCGCCCTGGCTGATCTCGTTTACGTCCCAGGCGGGCGGCGTGGTCCCGAACCTGATCTATCCGACGCCCTGGCAGCAATATTTCCTGCAATTTGGCGTATTTATCATCATTCTGGCAGTGTTCCTGTTCACGGAATACTGGCGCGCGGGCGAGCGCTTCAATTGGCTGGCGGGCGGCCTCGCCGTGATGCTGGCGGTCGTGTTCGCGCTGATGAGCATTTTCGTGATCGGTTTGGCGGCCTGGGACCGGCTGGACATTTTCAGCAGTGTGTTTACGGGCGTGAATCGCAGCGCGGAATCCTTCACGAGTGTGCTGCCGGACGTACTCGTGCGGCGTCTGGAGGGGTTGCCCAGCGAGCTAGTGCTGGTCGCGTTTTTGCTGCTCGTGTCCGGGCGACTGTGGGCCGTGCGTCCTCACCGCCCGATCTACACCGTCGATCCCGAGGAGCGCGAAGTTGGTGCGGATCAGGTGGTGCGTGCGCGCGGGGTTAATTTCTCGGCGGCGACGGGCTTTGCACTGCTGTTGATCGGCGCGGGCGCGGTACTCACATTGGGGCCGGACTTCCTGTATCTGCGCGACAATTTTGCGGTGCGCATC
>CBEVZO010000872.1:0-2030 GCA_965554365.1 uncultured Anaerolineae bacterium | reverse complement strand
AATCTACTGAGCCGTCGCGCGCAGCGCTTCAGAGAGCGTGCGTTGATCGTGTTCGGCAGTAAAGAACTGCGCGTTGCGCAGCGCAATGGCGGCCTGGTCTGCGAACGCGAGCAGGCGTTCGGCGTGCGCCTGATTAAACGTGTCAGGGGTAGCGCTGTCCAGATGCAGAATCCCAATCACGCGCCCCTCGACACGAATCGGCGCTTTCACCGTCGATTGTATCCAGTCGATTTCTGTGTCTCTTAACCAGTCCTTGGCCTCACGCGTATCGGAGATGGCAAAGGGTTGGCCGGTCTCCACCATCGTTTTCCAATCCGGGAGATCATCTACAGCGTAGCGTCGCTGCATGACCCACTCTTTGACCCCATATTTTCCGTAGCCATGTCCGCGCACCACACGCGCTATCCCATCCTCGATCAGCATGATGTTGGCGGCGTCATGCGGGACCACGTAGCCGATATGGGCCAGCACGAAGTCCAACACTTCGTCGAATTCGAGCGTGCGATTGATGGCGTCGGCAGTCGCACGCAGGGCTTCGGAGAGTGTCCGCTGCTCGCGTTCTCCGGCGAACAACTGCGCGTTGCGGATCGCGATAGCGGCTTGATCCGCGAACGACTGCAAGTGCCCTGTATGCCCCTCGGAGTAAAATTCCGGTTGGGCGCTGTAGACATTGAGGAACCCGATCACCTGATTGTCGCGCCGGATCGGTGCGCCGATATATGACATGACCCACTGCGACTCCTTGGAGCGCGCCCCCCCTGGTATCGCGCGCGTATCGGGATGCACAATCGGGATACCGGTGTGCATCATCTGCCACATGCCCGGAATATCTTTGACTGGCACATGCATCCCGGTGACCCACTCTTCCAGGCCACGCTCTATATACCCCCGGTGGCCGACAACATTGGTGAAACCTTCGTCGTCGATCAGGATGATGTTGGCCGCATCATGCGGGACCACGCGCCCCAGGTTTTCCAGGATATGCTCGAATACTTCGTCAAAGTCGAGCGTGCGCAGGATCGTGGCGGCGGTGGTACTCAACGCTTCGGCCATCGTACGCTGTTCGCGCTCACTCGTGAACAACCGCGCATTACGGATTGCGGTCGCGGCGTAGTCAGCAAACGTCGTCAACAGGCGCGCGTGTTCCGGGGTGAACGCGCCGGGGGTCTCGCTGTCCAGATTCAGGATGCCGATCACGTCCTCGCCCAGTTGGATCGGCGCTTTGAGCGAGGCCCGGATCCATTTCGCCTCGTGCATCCCTGGGACATCCCACTGCGATTCTGCTGCTGTATCGGACACCAACATCGCCGCACCCTCTTGGACCATGCGCACTATTAGCGGCAGCTTCGTCAACGGGTAGCGCCAGTCGCGCATTTCTTCGGCATACCCGCGCTCAGCGTAGCCGCGCGCATGCGTAATGATCATGTGCTCGCCTTGCATGAGCATGATGTTCGCGGCATCGTGTGGGACTACGCGCCCGACAGAATGCAGCAATTGAGCCAACACTTCTTCCGGGTCCAGACTGCTATTGATCGCCGCCATCGTATCGCGCAGCGCTTCGGCCAGCGACCGCTGTTCGTGTTCGGTGGCGAACAGACGCGCGTTGCGGATCGCATTGGAGGCTTGGTAGGCGAAGGTTTGCAGGCGTTCGGCGTGTTTGGTGGTAAAGAAGTCGGGTTGGGTGCTGTAGAGATTCAAGAACCCGATCACGCGACCTTCTGCATGAATCGGGGCCGTCACACAGGCATTGATCCATTCAAACCCTGCGACAGGAATCCAATAGTCGCTATCGGCGACAGCGCTGATGATCAGTGTTTCGCCACTTGTGATAATGTGCTGCATCGCGGCCTGACCATCGATGGCAAAGCTCATTTGCAACACAGCCGCTTGCAACCCACGTTCTTTGTAACCCGCTGCACCTACCACGCGTGCAATATAGTATTCGATCAATATAATCGGGGCGGAATCATGCGGGCCCACGCGGCGGATGCTTTCCAGAATCGCGGACAGCACCGCGTCCTGATCGAGCG
>CBEVZO010000871.1:0-2034 GCA_965554365.1 uncultured Anaerolineae bacterium | reverse complement strand
TCAGCGTGGACGGCGGACTGGTGCTATAACCGGAATTTGCATAAGATTAATCGCAGAAAAGTAGGGGGCGCAATACTGCCCCCTACCAAACCCCGCAGCGGTAAATGCTTTGAGGAGTGATAATGAATCCGCAGGACCTTTACCGGCACAAATTAATCTCGGTTCCTGATGCTGTGGCGCTGGTACAGCCGCACCACGTCATCGGTACAGCGATGGCGGCCTCGGAACCGGTCGGACTCTTGACCGAACTCGGCAAACACAAAGCCCGCCTGGAAAATGTAACCACCTGGGTGTGCTTGCCGATGCGCGAATATAGTTTTGTCCATGACCCAGAGATGGCAGGACGTTTTTTTGTCGAAAATTGGTTTTACGGCGCGCCGGATCGTAAAGTACATCCGCAGGGGCGCACCTCCTACATCCCCAACAATTTGCACGCCGCCGCGCGCGTCAAACTTAAAGCTGCAAATCAGCATCTGGATATATTCTGGGGCACGGCCACGCCGCCCGACAAGCGCGGATTCATGTCATTGTCGGTGGGACTCGTCGTCGAGAAACAGTTGATTGAAGCCGCCGATCTGGTTATTTTGGAAATCAACGAAAACTTACCCTGGACACTCGGCGATACTCAAATCCACATTTCCGAAGTAGATCACGTCGTCGAGCATCATGCGCCACTGTTTGAACTGCCGATCCCGCCCACCGAAGATTGGCAGCGCGCCATCGGCGGCTACGTTGCGGAACTGATTGAAGACGACTCGACGCTGCAACTCGGCATCGGCGGCATACCCAATGCGATCACGGCGTTCCTGTTGGAACGACGCAATCTAGGCATTCACACCGAAATGTTCACCGATGGGATGGTTGATCTCTACGACGCGGGAGTTGTCACCGGCAGCCGTAAAACGCTCTGGAAAGGCAAAATGGTGGGCGCTTTTGCGCTCGGCACACAAAAATTGTATGACTTTATCGACAACAATCTCGCGGTGGAATTCCAGCAAGGACAGGTGACCAACGACCCAACCGTGATCGGCAAGAACCACAAGATGATCAGCGTCAACACGGCGTTGCAAATCGATCTGTACGGTCAGGTGTGTTCGCAAAGCATTGGGCCGCGCCACTACAGCGGCACGGGAGGACAGTTAGACACACATCGCGGGGCGCAGATGTCGCCCGGCGGGCGCGGGATCATCGCACTGCACGCGACGGCTAAGGGCGGCACAATTTCGACCATTGTGCCCGTGTTGTCTGAAGGCGCTGAGGTCACGATCTCCAGCCAGGAAATCGACACGGTGGTCACAGAATATGGCGTCGCGGAATTATGCGGACGTTCGGTCAAAGACCGCATGGAGGCGCTGATCAAGATTGCGCACCCCGACTTTCGCGAGTGGTTACGCGACGAAGCGGATCGCCTGGGTATCGTGCCCCGCCTGGTTGTGCAGGGAGTCACGGTCGAAAAACCAACGCGCACAGCCACTGCGCCGGGCGTCACGGCTGACACGATCACACTCGGCACGTTCTGCGATCTCTCCGGCCCCAACGCAACCATCGGCATGGCCGCGCTGCGCGGATATTCCGCCTATTACGATCACGTCAATCGCTGGGGCGGCGTGCATGGGCGCACAATTGAACTCGTCGTTAAAGACGACAGTTTTGATCCCAGCCGCACGCGCATCGCAGCAATGCAGTTGGTGATGGACGACGACGTCTTTGCCATCGCGCATCCACTGGGCACATCCACAAATCTCGCCGCCCTGCCCTACTTGCTCGAAAAAGAAATTCCGGTGATTGCACCGCATAGCGGCGTCTCGACCTGGGCCGAGCCGCTCAAGGCGACCTACTTCGCGTTGCAGCCGTCCTATCAAATCGATGGGCGCATTCTGGCGCAGCATCTGCTGGATGCGAGTGGCGATCCGGGGCGCGTGGCTGTGTTTGCCGTCGAAGACCAGTTTGGTGAAGAAGGTTCAACCGCCTTCATCGCGGAATTACAGCAAGCGGGGATTGAGACGGCGGCTGTGGTCACACACAAAATCGGGC
>CBEVZO010000870.1:0-2034 GCA_965554365.1 uncultured Anaerolineae bacterium | reverse complement strand
ATGCTTTGCAGTGACCCGCTGCCTTCACCGCCGCGCAGCGTGGTTTTGGCACGCTCAGCAATGATGATGTCGTACAGGTCTTTGAGTCGCACCCCGTTTTTGAGTTCCATTTCTGGGGGGTTGACGCTTTCCAAACATAGCAGGCGATTCATCAGGTGTGTTTCAGTGTGTTCGTAGGAAAGAAAAAACGCGAACTGTCCAGGACGCATGGCGACATTGCGTGCAATTTGCAGCGTCGCGACAGTTTTTCCAATGCCCTGTGCGCCGCCCAGCAGCACTAACTCCGTTTTACGCAGGCCGCCCCCGATCATCCCGTCCAGCGGATCAAAGCCGGTGGGCAGCGGCACATATTCGGTTAGATCGCCGCGCACGACCATGTCATTCGCTTCATTCATGACTTGTGCCAACGTACGTGGCATGTGCGCTGCATTACGATTGGCACGCCCGCGTGGAGTTGTACGTTGGCGACTGGCTGGTGCGTCAGGTTGGTGTGGTGTGCCAGATGGACGCGCTCCAGGGTCGGGTGCTGATTGATCATCTGCCATATCATCATGAAAACGTCGTGTAGACATACCCGCTTCTTTCCACAACCAAGGATTTTTACATCACTTGAAATCGATTCTACAGTTTGTCACCAATCGGCGCAACAGTGTTAATGAACAGGAAAGAGCGTAGTGTATGGTTAAGCCACCTACGAAAGTTGTGTGAAGTTGCTAGCGACGCTATACGCTACATCCCAGATCGACGATGTTGAACTCGATACTATTTAGTCGCTAAATTCGCCGATTGTGTGCTGTACTCACGCGGTATTGTCAGTTTGAGATGAACAAACCGAGTCAGTCGTCTTCGCTGTAACCAGCCGGACGGATGTAACGTTGTTGGAGATGTGCGGCGAATGCCTCTTTGAGTGCATCTTTCATCAGGTTTCCAGAGATGTGCATCAGCGTGTCGCCGTACTGCGGATCGATTCCCATGCTGGCTTGGCATGGATAATGGTGATGGTGTAAGCCCCCCGCCTCTATCGCGCCATCGACAGGTGTCCCAACCAGTTTTTCTGCAACATAGCGCGCACAGCCGCAGCAGGCATCCCGCGTGACTTCCAGGGCCGTGATGGTACGCGATTCTTCATCCACTGTCGCTTGGAATGACGGCGTCCCGTAGTGCATAGCGAATTCGCGGATCAACGGCGCATCAGCATAGGGCGTGCGGTGACGTAATGCACTGTAATGCGTTTCGGTTAAGGCACAAAACGGCTTGGGTGTCACACAAGCGACGCCTTGCCGTCCGAGCCATTCGCGTAGCTGCCGCGCCAATCCCACCGGTAGCCACGCCACATTGTCTATTGGCGCAATCACTGCCTGTGCCTCGGTCATCGTGGCGATCTCAGGGATCATCTCCGCGACGCCCTTTACCTCCGCTAGCGAGAGGATTAGATCGCACGCGGGCAGGGACTCCGGTAGATAGTCCTCAGGATAATCGATCATGGGCGGGAGAACCTTGGGGGTTTCCCAGGTGTCAATGTGCCATTCTGCTGGGCCGTGCTGTCGCAGGTTTGCGACGTGGCGCAGACCATAATCGCCGGTGACAAGGACTAGGATACGCATATGTGTTTGCTTTCGTACTCGATCATCAGTCGTGGTGATCGGCTTCTTGCAGATTTTCTGCACCGGGTAGAATACCGATCAAGCGGTGCGGATCGTGGATCAGCACTGGTAAGAGCTGCGGGCAAATGTGCAGCGTCGCGTTTTTGTATGTCAATGAAATCAAGGGCACAGCGTCGCTAGCTTGCTTACACACGAGGCAGTGTGGGGTCGTGGAATCAGGCGTCGGTGAAGTCATCAATGATCCTTTCGGAGGTTATAGTAGTGAATTGAGGCAGAGTCATAGACATACACCTCTGCCTTGTGTGATTGACATTATGCGTCATAGGCGTTTGATGGTTTCAGTTCCTCAGTGATCGGATCGAGCAGCACAAACAATCCTACTGCCCTTGCATTGGCGAACAACAACGTAGACAAGAGCGGCGAACCCCGA
>CBEVZO010000869.1:0-2035 GCA_965554365.1 uncultured Anaerolineae bacterium | reverse complement strand
GGCCCGCTGCCTAAGTTCTGGGACTGGCTCACGCACATTGATCAGGGGGATGGGCGGACGGTGCTGGTTGGTGGCGCGGCGGTGGTGCTGATCCTGCTTTTGAACCGGACCCGGTGGCGCAGCACCTCCACCCTGGCGGCGATTGTGCTGGCGAGTGGTTTTGTGGCACTCGCAGGCTGGGACTCAGTCCCGACGGTGCGGGATACGGTTTCCATTCCCTCTGGCTTGCCCGATTTGCATTTGCCGCAATTGCAGTACGCGCCCGAACTACTCTCTCCGGCGCTAGCATTGGCGGTGTTGGCTTCGGTGCAGAGCGCGGGGCTAGCGTCGGTGCTGCCGTCGCCGGATTTTCATGCACCAAGCGGCAACCGTGATCTGGCGGGGCAAGGGTTGGCGAACATCGCGGGCGGCTTGTGGCGGGGGATGCCTGCGGGGGGATCGCTGTCGCGCACAGTGGTGAATATGAACGCGGGCGCACAGAGTCGTATGGCGAATGTGTGGGCCGGTGTGCTGATTGGTGTAGTGGTGATTGGCCTGGGCCACATGATCGAGCAGATCGTCATGACGGCGTTGGCGGCGCAGTTGATCACAGCGGCGGCGCGCGTGATCGATCCGCGCCGGGTGCGTGTAGCGTGGCGCGTTAACCGTTCCGCGCAGGTCACGATGGGCACAACTTTTCTCGCCACGTTGATCCTGCCGCTGGAATATAGCATTTATATCGGCGTGGGACTGTCGTTGGTGTTGTATGTGTATAACTCTGCCAGCAGCATCAAGATCGTGCGGCTGGTGCCGGATGGTGGACACCAGTTTCATGAAGCGGATGTGCCGGAGACATTGCCGAGCGGTGTGCCGGTGATTTTGTCTGTGTCGGGCAATCTGTATTTTGCAGCGGTTTACAAACTCCGTGCGCAATTGCCGGAACCGGGAGACGCGCAACGTCCGGTTGTGATCTTGCGGCTGCGCAACAACGCGTATCTCGGCAGCACGGGCATTCGGCTGTTAGAAGCGTATGCGGCACAGTTGGAAGCGCGTCAGGGCAAGCTGTTGCTGGTGGGTATTGGCCCGCAGATCGAAGCGGAACTGCGCCGCACGGGGAGCCTGGATCGCATTGGCCGGGATAATCTGTTCCCCGCTAACAGCACAATTTTCGCGGGTACGGAAAAAGCGTTGGCGTATGCGCGTGTGTGGTTGGGCGAGGCGGCGGCCCTGCACTCCGTTCCGTGACGACGCGGTCCCGCAAGCGGGATCGAAAAACGCGGTCGCGCGTCCCTGCACGCTGCTGCGGACCGCCTGGATCGCGAGGCGCGCCCCGCAGTTGCTAGCTTTGGCCTCGACCGTGAGCCGACTCCTGCGCTACAATCTAAACACGCAGCCGTGAGCAGGTAGCGATTGGCGGTTAGCAAAAACCTTTGCCAACCGTGTACGGGTAGCTACAAGGTACAGGGATTTGGCTAAAAGCTAACCGCTTGCAGAGATACGTCACAGTAATCATGCACGAAGTCTAGTTGAGACTTCGTTTATGTTGTTTCAACAAATTGAACAGTCGATTATCACACGAACGAACTACGGGCGGTGCGCAGGTGTGTGCTGCCAGGGAGAAAGTAAGTCATGGGTACAGAACACAAATTGCGCATCCTGCCGCTGGGCGGGCTGGGCGAAATCGGTAAAAACATGATGCTGGTCAGCTATGCTAATGACGGCCTCATCATTGACACGGGTATTATGTTCCCTGAGAACGATATGCTCGGCATCGACTACATCATTCCCGACTTTCAGGCGGTGTTGGATGAGATGGAGCGCGGATTGGTGGTGCATGGCATCGTCGTCACGCACGGCCATGAGGATCACACGGGCGCGATTGGGCATGTGCTGGATCATATCCCTGTGCCGGTATACGCTACCGCGCTGACAGGGGGCTTGCTCGAAGTGAAACTGCGGCAGTCCGGCCACCGCGATCACCCGCTGCACGTCTTCAAGGCGGGCGATGTGTTGCAACTGGGGCCGTTCGCGGTTGAGACATTCCATGTTTGCCACA
>CBEVZO010000868.1:0-2037 GCA_965554365.1 uncultured Anaerolineae bacterium | reverse complement strand
GTGTGAAGTTGCATCGCCTTTATCCGTCTATTTCAGATTGACTGAGTACTAGTGGCCCAGGCTTCGGCCATCGCGTCCACGTTGTTCGCGCTCACGATGTCCATACCGCTGTCGGTCCAGTCTGCGTAGGGATAACCGCTCAGTACGTGGTTGAAGGCCATATGCACTGTGTCATAGCCCCAGCCCCAGTACTTCTGGCCGACGATCCCGTGCAGTAGCCCATCCTGTACCCATTCCAACTCAACCGGCAATGTGTCGAATACGACAGCTTTCATGTCGCCTTCCAGCACTGCTTCTTCGAACGACTGCATCGCGCCCTGACCGGCGAAGACCGGCCATAGACCGACGAAGAACCAGCCGTCGAGGTCGGGGTGGGCGAGTATGGTCTCTTCGACCACCTGCACACCCAGGTTAATGTCGTCGTTGCAAGCTACGGTCGTCACGATTTCGATATCTGTGTCTGCGATGCCATCCTTGAAGCCGCGAATACGCTCTTCAAGGTTAAACGCGCCGGGAACGCCCGTCAGCACTGCGACCTCACCCTCCGTGCCCATTTCACGCATCAGCAGGTTGGCGGCAGCCACACCACCGGAATAGTTGTCTACACCCAGGTAGGTGAGACGGTTGGAGTCGGGTGAGTCGCTGTCCCAGGTCATGACCGGGATGCCCGCTTCCACAGCGGCATTGATTGGCTCAACGCAGCCCTCAGGATCGTTGCAGCTCACGCCGATGGCATCTACCCCCTGCGCAATCGCATCTTCGATCACACGGGTTTGTGCTGCCATGTCAGAAACCACCGACCCCATGTACAGGCATTCGACTTCCAGATCGGCGTACATTTCGGTCATTTCCGCTGCGGCTTGCATACAGCCATCGCGGCCCAGTTCGAAGACCGGATTATTCAGCGACTTGGGAATCCACGCGATAGTGAATGTGCCATCCTGCGCATCAACTGCCGGGGTGGCGGTGGGGGCAAAGGCCGGAAGCGCCAACGTCACCAAAATCAAAACACTAACTAACCGCACTAAATTCTTCATTCGTTTGTTCCTCCTGGAAGGACTTTGGGGAGTGTTCCCTAGAAACATTGGCTGACGTGATCGTAATATTCACATGTCCACACCATACCGCATTTCGTGAGACTTTCTGCCTCTACCACACAACCCAAAACACACTGCCTGCAGGAGACGAGTGCAGTGTGTTTTAGTTCATTAAAACAACAAAATATCACTTTTGTCAAGGTTTTCTCTGTGATCAGGTGAGTTTTACTATGCTTGTACATGATATAATACTTGACAAAAATCCCTATTTCGACCTATATTTTGTTGTGAGCGCACACAAAAAAACGAAGTGAGAGTGTTTATGGTTGACGGTCCTGCTGGGCATAATTTGGTCAAACAACTAAACAGTGCGGCGGTGTTGGAACGCTTGCTGATCGATACGCGCTTGTCGCGCGCGCAGTTGGCACAACACACCGGGCTGAATCGCAGCACGATATCTTCGCTAGTCGGTGATCTCATGGCGCGCCAGTTGATCCGCGAAGTGGGGCTGGAAGCTGCCGATTCGCGCGGGCGACCGGGGATGCTGCTGGAGTTGAATCCCGGTGGCGGGTGTATTGTGGGGGTGGAGATCAATGTGGGTTATGTAGTGGTGCTGCTGACCAACTTCACTGCGCAAACACTCTGGCAGCGGCATGTCACGTTCGATGAAGGCACGCCGCAGGAGGAAATTCTTGCGTTGGTCGAGGGCCTGATCGATGAGGCGCTCACGGCGGGACAGGCGCATCGCCTGATGCCGCTAGGGATCGGGCTAGGCATAGTGGGGCTGGTAGATACGGCGACCGGCACGCTGATCAGTGCGCCTAATCTCAAGTGGCATAACGTATCCTTCCGCGAACGGTGGGGGCAGCGCTTTGGTGTGCCGCTGTACGTGGATAACGACGGCAACGTGTCGGCGCTGGGCGAGTATTATTTTGGTGTCGCCAAAGGCTACGATCATTTTCTCTTTGTGGGTACGGGGTCCGGCATGAGCGGCGGGTTG
>CBEVZO010000867.1:0-2041 GCA_965554365.1 uncultured Anaerolineae bacterium | reverse complement strand
CTACCAATTGAATCATTCTATTCTGGCTCCGCTAGTCCTCAACCGTCGTGAATCGTTGGTGGACGTGGTCTACGCCCACAGACGGCGGCAGCGTGGTTTGAAGTTCGTCGCCATTGGCGGCGGGACCGGACTGCCAAGTGTGCTGCGCGGCATGAAAGCGCATACCAGCCACATTACAGCGATTGTCACAGTGGCGGATGACGGCGGCAGTTCGGGCAAGTTACGCCGCGAGTTAGGTGTCATCCCCCCCGGCGACTTGCGCAGCAATATCGCCGCGCTCGCCAACGACGAAGACCTGATGGCGCAGTTGTTTCAATACCGGTTTGCTAGCGGGGGCCTGGAAGGGCACAGCTTTGGCAACCTGCTCTTGACGGCGATGGCCGAGATCACCGGCAGCATGGATCGCGCCGTAGCCGAAACCGGGCGCGTACTCGCGATTGAAGGGCGGGTACTGCCTGCCACGCTGCAAAATGTCATCCTGCTGGCTGAAGTACGCGATCCTGTCACCAACCAATTGCGGCAGGTGGTAGGGGAATCGCAAATCCCATTGGTGGGTGGTAAAATCGAGCGAGTTTTTTTGCAGCCTGATCAGGCACGGGCCTATCCAGACGCGATCCGTGCCATTTTGAACGCCGACATGATTGTGATCGGCCCCGGTAGTCTGTATACCAGCATCTTGCCGGGCCTACTGGTGAACGGCATCACCGAAGCCATTCGCGCCAGTTCAGCCACCACAATTTATGTTTGTAATGTCGCCTCGCAGCGCGGCGAAACAGATGGGTTCACCGTGGCAGACCATGTGACCGCCCTGGAAACACATATCGGGCGCGGCGTGTTTCATGCAGTGCTAGCCAACAACAGCTTTCCTAGTAAAAACGCTGGCGAACGCACGCAATACGTCCTCCCCACAGCGGAAAGCCACGCAATTTACCAACGGTATCAGGTGCATTTGACTGAGTTAACCGATGTCGAGCGCCCCTGGCGGCATGATCCGGAAAAACTCGCGCAGGCGCTGCTTGCCGTAGTGAACAAGCAAGTGTATACGCCGCCGCGCGTGACAAACGTGGTCATGCCAACATAGTGCTGTTAACATCCTGGATAGCCCATCAAGGTGCTATCTATAATTGTCTGTATTCATGCTATTCAGCAAGGAGAACAACATGACTGTTCGCGTAGGTATCAACGGCTTCGGTCGTATTGGTCGTCAAGTCCTCAAAGCCATCGTGGAAAAGTACGAAGGTGAGCTTGAGGTTGTAGCTTTCAACGATCTCGGCGATCTGCCGACGATGGCGCACCTGCTCAAGTACGACTCCAGCTATGGCCGTTTCCCTGGCGAAGTTGAAGTAGCTGGCAAAAGCCTGAAGATCAACGGCAAAGAGGTCAAGGCACTCAGCGAGCGCGATCCGGGCAAACTGCCCTGGAAAGCCCTGGGTGTCGAGATTGTGATCGAAAGCACGGGCATCTTCCGCAGCACCGAAACAGCCCAGCCGCACATCAACGCGGGCGCGAAGAAGGTTATTGTCTCCGCCCCGGCGAAGGGCGCGATTGACACAACGCTGGTACTCGGTGTGAACGACGATATCTACGACCCGACCAAGCATCATATCGTATCGAATGCCTCTTGCACCACCAACGGTCTGGCTCCGGCAGCGAAGGTCATCCACGACAACTTCGGCATCGTCCGCGCCTACATGACCACCATTCACGCCTACACCAACGACCAGCGCATTCTGGACCTGCCCCACAGCGACCTGCGCCGTGCGCGCACGGCTGGCGTGAGCATGATCCCGACCACCACTGGCGCGGCCAAGGCCGTCGGGATCGTCATCCCGGCGCTCGTTGGCAAGTTCGACGGCATCTCGGTGCGTGTCCCAACCCCGACCGTCTCGCTGGTAGATTGCGTGCTTGAGGTCGAGAAGGAAACCACCACCGAAGAACTGCACGCCAAGTTTAAGGCCGCGGCAGAAGGTGAACTGAAGGGTATCCTGGGCTTCTCGGAAGAACCGCTGGTGTCGGTGGACTACAAGGGCGATCCGCGTTC
>CBEVZO010000866.1:0-2048 GCA_965554365.1 uncultured Anaerolineae bacterium | reverse complement strand
ATGGAGAGGGGGAGTCAGGTCGTGGGTTAAGTCCCTCTCCGCCTGCGGGGAGGGAATTAGGGAGGGGTAAACGGTTTTACACTCCCCAAAAGGTATTTCCTATAGACTCGAGTGAGGATTGTACCCGACCTGCGCGCGGAACGTGAAATCCACCGCAGCTATCCTTTTCAGCACGCATGTGCTATTCTCTGTGCTAGAACAATTGACCACATGCACACGGAGGATCAGCACCATGACCACGCCCACCCCATTCCCCGGCTTCCCGCAGGCGGGACTCGACTTCCTCGCAGAACTCGCCGCACACAACACGCGCGAATGGTTCGCGCCGCGCAAGCAAGACTACATCCGGCTGCTGCGCGATCCCGCGTTGGCGTTCGTCGCGGCAATCGGCACGCGGCTGCAAACGCTCGCGCCCCACGTGCGTGTAGACCTGCGCACCAACGGCGGCGGCTCACTGATGCGCATCAACCGCGATACGCGCTTCAGCAAGGACAAGTCACCGTACAAGATCGAACTCCCGATGATGTTATGGGAGGGACCAGGTCGGAAGATGGAGCATCCGGGCTTCGGGATACGGCTGCGCCCGGTGGGATTGGGCATCATGGCGGGCATGTTCGGCTTCAACAAAGACATGCTGACCGCCTACCGCGAAGCAGTGGACGATCCGGAGCTAGGCGCGGAGTTGGTCGCGCTGCGCGATACGGTCCTGGCGTCGGGAGCCTACCGCCTCAACGAGACGCACTACAAGCGCGTACCGCGCGGTTTCGATGCGGATCATCCCCGCGCAGAGTTGCTGCGGCATAACGGACTGTGGATCGGCATGGACGAGGGCACGGACATCCCACCGGAGATCGTCACCACGCCGGACGTGGTCGATGTGGCGTTTGGAGTTTGCGAGCGGATCGCGCCGGTGCAGCGGTGGCTGGTCAAGGTGGCGCAGAAGGCTGGGTTGTAGACGGGGGTGCGGATCGCCCGGTCCTACAAAGGACGCGCAGTGCAAGCACTACGTTGGCTACAAATCTCGGAAGGACCGTAAACGGCCCTCGCTCGTCCATCCCAGGGCGCTTGAGCATCCTTCGATTTTGGATAGCTGAGGGTTTCAGCCCTCAGCGCACTGCCCGACTACATACGTTGATCTTCCGAGGCAAACCATGCCCGCGCGATCAGTCCTCCAACAACCATGCTAATCCCACCATCCCCCCGACCACACGAAATCCGCCGCGCATATACAACTGGTACGCGCGCATCGTCGGCTCTGTGCCCAACGCGATCTGCCGCCCGCCCTGCGCCGCCACGCGTGCTACGACCACGTCCAACAGCAGCCGTCCCAACCCGCGCCCCTGCCACGTCGGAGCGACGCACATGCAGCTAATGTGGTGACTCTGCGCATCCCCCGGCAGCACCAGCGCGAATCCGACCACCTGATCGCCGCGCCGCAGCACCACTGACGCGGGGTGATCGAGTGCAGTCTCCCAACCCAGCGTATCGAAAAACGCGCGACGTTCGTCCGCGTCCTGATCAGCGAAGAATCGCGCATCTCCCGCGCTGAACGCCGCCAGATACACCGCGTACAACACATCCCGATCCACTGTTGCCAACGGTTCTAGCGTCACATCCGGCGGCAGCGCAACACTCGCTGACTCCGGAGCCACATCCCGCACCATCGACACATAGCGCAACCGTTCGCGGAATCCGAGCGCTGTATAACGCGCAACGTACCGCTGATCGGCGTGTTCATCTGTCATCGGAAACCACAACTCCAACCGCTGCAAACCAACGGAGTGCGCCCATTTCTGTGCTGCGCCGAGCAGATGCATCGCCACGTAGTCCTCATCTTCTCCGGCACGGATCACCGGATGCCCGCCCAGATCGCCAGGATTGATCGCCAATGTACTCGGACCAGAGCCTATCAGCACCGCCCAACCGATAACCTGCTTCCTGCGATCAGATGTCATCACACACCCCACATGCGCCGGATCAATGCTGCGCAGCGCCTCCGCATGCCCTAATTCCGCCAACACATCGAGATCAACCTCACCCCACGCACG
>CBEVZO010000865.1:0-2048 GCA_965554365.1 uncultured Anaerolineae bacterium | reverse complement strand
GACTCGCGCTCCCAGGCTGCGAGCGCCGCCCGCGCGCTGGAAATGTTCAACCGCCGCAGCGCGGAAACCGCCGCTCGCACCACCGCCGGTTCGGAGTCGCGGAGGCCGCGTGCCAGCCCCGGCACGACCCGCGCCGCCACCGGGATGCGCGGCTCTGTGCCGATGCGTTCGAGCGCCTTCATCACGCGGCGGCGCACATCCTCGCGATCATCGTGGTATGTTTCTTCCAGGCGCTGGATCGCGATGGGGTTGCCGATCTTGCCGAGGCCCTCCGCCGCGACGATGCGCACATACACATCATCGGAGTCCAGAGCGCGCAGCAGGCCGGGTACGGCGTTCGGGTCGAGGGGCATGGGTTACTCGGACTCCTGTTGTGCGTTCCAGCGGTCGATTACCTCGTGGGCTTCGGGGGTGTTGATTTGTCTGAGGGCTTCGATGATGTGCTTGCAGATTCTGGGTTTTGATCGCACTTCGTCGTTGTCAAATAGCTGGTTTTCTAACTCTGGTATACCTACTTCTCCGATCTGGGCCAATGCGTTGGCGGCTGATGCTCGCACATCATGGTTATCATCCTGAAGCGCTTGCACTAACCCTGGCACTGCAGATACATCACCGATCTGTCCCGAAGCCTTGATCGCTGCATTGCGTACGGAAAAATAATCACCTTTCCGCTGAAGCGCTTGCGCCAATCCTGGCATGGCGGATGCATCACCGATTTTTCCCAATGCGTTGGCGGCTGATGCTCGCACATCATAGTGATTATCTTGAAGCGCTTGCACCAATCCTGGTACGGCGGATGCGTCGCCGATTTGTTCCAATGCCTTGACTGCTGTTCTGCGTATATCATAGTCGTCGTCCTGAAGCGCTTGTATCAATCCTGGCACAGCGGATGCGTCACCGATTTGTTCCAATGCCTCGATTGCTGTTCTGCGTATATCATAGTCGTCGTCCTGAAGCACTTGTATCAATCCTGGCACAGCGGACGCATCGCCAATTTTGCCTAATGCCTCCGCTGTTTGCATGCGAACTTCCCAGTCAGCGTTTCGCAACCCTACCAGTAGCCCTGGCACAGCGCGCTTATCCTGACAATTCGTGATTGTACTTAAATGCAAACCAGCATGTACGCGCACATCCCGGATCGGGTGCTGTATCGCTGCCGCAAGTGCCTCAATTGCCGATGGATGATCGGTTTGCGCAAGACTTTTTAATGCGTGAAGCCGTTCGTCCTCTCGAAAACTATCTAACGCAGCGACGGCACGCTTCACGGCAATCGGGGCATCCTGGGGTACGTTGTAGACCACGCTGTTTTCCTCCGCTTTCCGTAGTTCATCGAACAAAGCGTCCCAGGGACAATCCGCAGGGTACGTCGGCGTGAAGTCAAGATGTTGAAACGCTCCCAGCCGGGGATGCAGCGGGGTGTCTTCGCGCAGAATCGGAATCACAGGGATTTTCGCGCCCCACGCGAACGACCACTCATACGTCACGTACTCGGAGGCTTTGGCAGCGGGGGTCATGATCACCACCAACGCGAACGCAGATCGGATCGCGCCGTCGATTTCGTGTCGCCAATCGCCGCCGGGAGCAATGTCTTTGTCCATGAAGACCTGGAAGCCCGCATTTTGAAGTTGCTGTCGCACGATAAAGATGAATTCTTCGTTTACCCGACTGTACGCGATGAACACATGCGACATAGATCACGCTCCTGTGACCGAACTCCGCTACACACAACGCACTCTACTATATACCGAAACGGCGCACACGGGAATATGGACGCCGCAGGGCAAACGTCGCGGTCCCGCCCTTGACCTGCGCCGCGCTCTCAGGTATCGTCAGTTGTGCCGGAGCGAAGCACAGAACGAGGATCAAGCGGTATCGTGGCGGGTAAACTGGATCACATATTAGTCATCGATATAGAAGCAACTTGCTGGGACGGCGACCCGCCGCCCGGTCAGCGCGCCGAGATCATCGAGATCGGCGTGTGTCTGCTGGACGTGCAGTCCGGCGCGCGCGTCAACAAACGCAGCATCCTCGTGCAGCCCGAACACTCC
>CBEVZO010000864.1:0-2049 GCA_965554365.1 uncultured Anaerolineae bacterium | reverse complement strand
CGTCGGCGTTGACCACAAACAAGCCGTCCTCGTCCCCCGCCACAATGCGCCCCGCCGGGACCGCAAAATCGCCATCCTGCGCCGCCGAGGGCTGCACACCGATCAGCCCGACGCCCAGGGCCAACACCAGGACCAATCCAATCGCCGTCATACGCTGTTGCACCATACCGTTACTCCTTGTTCAAAACGTTTAGCTTGTAGCCGTCAGCTTTCAGATCGCAGCACCACCAGCCGACGGTCTGCAAACTCACGCTGTATGATAATACCAAAACTGCCCCCAATTACCCGCCCATTTATCCCGCGTTAGGCGGCGAATGTCAAGTCGCCATGCCCGCCGCCTGCTATGCGCTCAATCCGCATTGGCTATTGCAGCCAAGAACACAAACCATTGGGATTTCTCGGCCAAGTTGCCGAATCCGTCCAAATCGTCTAAATCTTATCTATGGGTCAAGTTATTACAATCACACGGTTGTTAGTGTAAGGAGCAAGGAGCATGTTGATTATGCAACACATCACACGCGCATTTCTGCGCACCAGCCTGATCGTCGTACTGCTCGCAATGGCACTTCCCCTGCCCCAACCCATCCACGCACAGGACGGCGAAGTCACCTACGACGCCCCCGTTGAGGGCAGCATCACCGCCAACGCCTTCGAGCAACAATGGACGCTCACCACGCAGGGCACTGACCGTATCCGCGTGCATGTCGAGCGCACCAGCGGGAACTTAATCCCCGATGTGAAGATTTTTGACAGCAATGGTAACGAAGTCCGGCGCAGTTCTGGCGCAGGTTTGACACACGCTGTGGCACAGATCGATGACATTCGCTTGCCCTCCCCAGGCAGCTTCACAATCCTCGTTTTGCGCGACAAGGGCGATGCTGGCGCAACCACCGGCAGCTACCGCCTGACCGTCACACCGCTAGGACTGGGGGCCGATCATCCAAATAATGCCGCCCTCACCGGGCCGATCCTCTTTGATACACCGGTCACAGGATCGATCCACGCTACGCAGTGGCAAGCCAATTATACGCTGGACGCCGAAGCGGGAGATGCAGTGGCACTCAGCGCGCGCCGAGTCAGCGGCACACTCGCACCAGAGGTCGCGTTGTTTGACAACAACGGGCAAGAACTCAGGCGCGGCTATGCCAACGACACAGACGAAAGCGCGGCGTTCAACCCGGTTGATTTGCCCTACACTGGGCAGTATACCGTAATCGTCCAACGCACGCGGGGCATGGACGGTGACACAACGGGCGATTTTGAACTTACTGCAATGTTGCAGGGCGCGGGCGAAGACTCCGTGCGGCTGGCTAATGTCGAGCCAAGAATACTATCTCAATACAACACACCAGTCATGGGTGAGATCACCAATGCGCTCTGGCGGCAGGATTGGCAGTTCCGCACAGAAGCCGCCGATACGATCACCATTCATGTGCAGCGTATGCCCGCCTATACCCCTGATACAACAAATAACCTTGTGCCGAATGTCCTCCTGCTGGACAGCAACGGCGATGAACTGCGCCGTACCTATATCAGTGCGGCTGGTGATGCAGCCACCATCGAACATTTTACCGTGCCCGAAGCTGGCCTCTATACAATTCGCGTGGCGCGCGACCAGAACAAAGACGGTCCCACCACCGGCACATATGAATTGACCGTGTTCCTCGACGGTTCCGGCGAAGGCAGTCCATTCCTGGCAGACACCGAGGGTGTGGTTGACGTTGGCACGCCCGTCACCGGATCGCTGACCAACGCGCGCTGGATGCACGTCTACACGTTCAGCGGCGAGGAAGGCCAGGAATTCACTTTCACCGCCACGCGCACGGATGGTACATTAGTGCCGAATCTGGATATTCGCGATTCCAACGGGCAATCGCTGCGTTACCGTTATCCAGCGCCGACGCTAGATCAGGCCATCACCGAAGGTTTCCGCCTGCCCTACTCCGGCGAGTATCAGATCGTGGTGCTGCGCGACCGCCATCAGGATGGCGTCACCACCGGATGTTACGAACTGCTCATCGCGCCGATTGTGGAATAAGCCATTCGCGA
>CBEVZO010000863.1:0-2049 GCA_965554365.1 uncultured Anaerolineae bacterium | reverse complement strand
ACCCCGGAGGGTTACGAATTCTGGGAAGTCTCATTCGACGTGGGCCGGCAGCCCACTGTGTTGTGGTATCGCTTCATCCTCAGCGATGACGACACAACACTCTATTACGAAGATGATACGCACCCCGGCGAGGACGAGGCGTATTTTCCGGCGAACGAGAGCGGCCCCGGCATGTCCTACCAGGAAAGCCCGGATTTGAGTTGGCAGATCACCGTCTACGACCCCGACTTCTACACGCCGGAATGGATGCGCAACGCGGTCATCTACCAGATTTTCCCCGACCGCTTCCGCAACGGCGATCCGACCAACGATCCTGCTGACGACTCGCTCGAATTCTATGACGGTCAGATGGCGATCTACCATGAGACGTGGAACGACCCCCCCGTTGATCCGCGCACGCCGGGCGAATACGCTAATCGCTGGAACGTGGACTTCTTCGGCGGCGATCTTGCGGGCATCATTGAAGAACTGGACTACTTGCAGGCACTTGGCGTCACGGCGCTGTACCTGAACCCGATCTTTGACGCACGCTCGAATCACCGCTATGACACCGCCGACTACAAGGCCATCGATCCTATGCTGGGCGACATGGAAACGTTCGAGTTGCTGGTCGCCGAGGCCGAAGCGCGCGGCATGGTGCTGATCCTTGATGGTGTGTTCAACCACATGTCCGCCGACAGTCCCACCTTCGACCGCTACGGGCGCTATGACACCGACGGCGCGTGCGAAGACCTGGACTCGGTGTACCGCAACTGGTTCTTCTTCATCCCCCCGAAAGGTCAACAGCCGTCGCCGTGCGTCGATAATCCGCAGGGCGCGACATTCTACGACTCCTGGGCGGGCTTCGACAGCATCCCCAAGATCAACAATGAACACGCCGGGCCGCGCCTGTACTTCTACACCGGGCGCAACAGCGTGGTGAATCTGTGGGGCAACCTGGGCATTGGCGGCTGGCGGCTTGACGTGAGCGGCGACATTGACGCGGGGCCCGACACCGACTATTGGGAAGGCTTCCGTGTGGCGGTGCGCAACGCCAATCCCGAAGGCGTGATCATCGGCGAGGAGTGGGGCAACGCGAGTAAGTGGCTGCTCGGCGACGAGTGGGACGCGGTGATGAACTACCGTCTGCGCCGGGGCATTCTGGGCTTTGTGCGCGACGAGGATTTCACCGACAACGACGCCAACGGCGATAATGTGATCCACGCGCTGACGCCGACCGAACTAGAGGGGCTGATCCGCGATATCGAATCAGACTATCCCCCGATGGCCTACCACGCCATGATGAACATCCTCGGCAGTCATGATGTCTCGCGCGTGCTGTTCGTGGCGGGCGACACACAGCGCCAACAGCTTGCCGCGCTGATCCAGTTTGGGCTGCCCGGCGCGCCAACGATCTACTATGGCGACGAGATCGCGCTGGATGCGCCAAGCATCAACGCAGGCGGCACGGTGCAAGACGATCCGTACAACCGTGCGCCGTATCCCTGGCCGGATGCCGAGGGCGACGCTTACGGCCCGCCGGACGCGGATATGCTGGCCTACTACCAGACGCTCGCCGCTGTGCGTAACGCGAATCCCGCGCTGCGCGAGGGTGAGATGATCACCCTTATCACAGATAACACAACCGGCGTGTACGCGTTCCTGCGCGTGGATGCAGCCACCGGCAACATGGCGTTGGTCGCGGTGAACAATGGCGACACTGAACAGATTGTCCCGGTAGAGTTTATGTTCCACCTGCCGTTCGGCATGACGCTGATCCCCGCATTTGGCACACAGACCGTCAGCACGGATGGTGGTTTTGATGCCGTGACGCTGCCCGCCAACAGTGGCAACATCTGGACCGGAACCGCTGAGGGTGCGTTCGACGCCCTCCCCGCGCCCGCCAACCTGCAAGCCGTCGGTGCTAACGGCTCCGTGAGCCTGACCTGGGATGCCGTCGAGGGCGCAGATAGCTACCTCGTGTATCGCAGCCCGGTGGCGACAGGTGGTTTCGAGCGCATCTCGTGGTTCGTGAGCGACACCAGCTTCATCGACGACGCGATCACCAAT
>CBEVZO010000862.1:0-2052 GCA_965554365.1 uncultured Anaerolineae bacterium | reverse complement strand
GTTCCCCCAGCACACGTAGCTCGGCCTGCAATTCCTGGTTGGTTGGCTCTTGATCAGACATACCACAACCCCATTGTTCGCCGCCAGCCGCCCCTCAATGCGTTAACGTCACTTTAGAATGTAGTATACTCTGTTAGTTCACCGCGCGAAATTGACACATAGTACATCGATCCTACGCACAACAGGAGCAAAGCACATGCCCGACACCGGACAGATCATCACCTGGATCGTGATTGGCGTGTTAGCCGGAGCCGCCGCAGGCTCGTTGATCCGGCGCAAGCTGCATTTTTACGAGATCATCCTGGCGGGATTGCTGGGGGCGGTGATAGGGGGCTTCGTGATCGAGGCGGTTGGCGTCAAGTTGCCTGATCGTGACATCACGATCTCCGTCGCCGACCTGCTGACCGCCTTCATCGGCGCGATCCTTGTGATCGGCTATGCGGAAATTGCGATTGGGATGCGTCGCCGCGATAGACGTTGAGCGCCGCTTGCTGAAAATCTCTAGAGGATTAAAGGGCATTTCTATCTCGTTTTAATGCGATCTTAATTTCGTACAGGTATGATAGAAATTAGATGGCGATGACACATCGCCGGATGCAAACGTATTCGCAGGACGGCGCATATTACCCGTATGCTCCCCACCCCCACCTGACCCACCTTCAAGTGGTCGTCCTGCGATACACTCAAAGAAAAGGGAAGGACACCCCGCCCCTTCCCTTCTTTGATTCTAGGGGGTGTGCGCTCAGCGTTCAGCAATCCACCCTCAGCCACTAACAACCCACTACTTACATCAAGACACCCATTCAACCGCTAGGTCGTCAGCATGTCAGGAATCTGTCACCGTGCCGGGAGCTATGTGTCGGGCTAGCTAGCGCACATCACGGTACACTAAAGTTCGTGATCTGCCGCGCTCCGGTCACATTGACATCGACACCGCCGGGGAGTACGCTTTCGCGGTTGAGCGATTCGGCATGGCTACGGTCAACGAATGGCAGATCGAAATCGCGCCGGTGTAACGCAGCAAAGAGATTGTCATGCGCAAAACACTAGACGCCCCCAGCCGTGCCATCATAGAAGCGTTCGCGCTGTTCATTGGCGCATATATCATGATCGGAACCGCCGCTGCCCTCGGACTGTTTGCCAACCGGGGCGTATATCTCTCGATTCTTATCCTGCTGCCCCTCATCGCGCCGTTTTTGCACTTGGTGAGGTACTTCCAGCACATTACAGATACGTTAAGATACAAACCTGAACTCTCCGATCTCGTCGCGCTGAGTGGGCCGGCAGCGTTCAGTATCTGGTACTTTGTGATCGCTGCTGACACATCGCACGCGTATGGAGTCGGGCTGGCCCTGCATACAGTCATATTTGGGATTGCTACGTTCGCGTTTTGGATAAAAGCTCAGGCCGCATTGAACGCCCAACGACTCGATCATGATCGCCCACAAGCCAGAGTCACACACGCGGACCCCACGCCGCAGATCAAGCACAAACGAGGAACAGCGATGCGCGAAACGTTCAAAAGCCCCGGTCGGGTAATGATGGAAACACTTGTGGTGTTTGTGGGCGGGTATGCCGCAATCAGATTAGCAACCATGCTCGGCGCGTTTACGTACGGCAGGATGGTTAGCACATTTCTCCGTATCCTGCCGCTTGTGCTGCCGATCACCTACTTTTTTTGGCGCAGCGAACCGCAACCCGCACCCAAACATAGCAACAAAGGTCACCTCGCATGTTCTATATCGATTTGCCTTGTGTTCCCAATGCTCTGCGTCGCGTGGGTTGCGAGTACTCGCGGTGCTCCAGGCATGGTCGTTGTTGGATGGATTGTCGTGGTAGCGACTCTTGGAATCGTGATGCTCCCACATATCATCCCGCAAAATTCGCCGATTGCAATTCAACAGACAGCGCCACACTCGGAGAATAAGCCGCAGATTAAGCGCAAACGCGGAACCGCACACTATGCCATCACGGGCAGCGGCAACCAGCGCACCGCCTACGTGGATCTGCCCGCTGGACGCTACAAACTGCACGTCTGGCCGCCGGAAGGGA
>CBEVZO010000861.1:0-2053 GCA_965554365.1 uncultured Anaerolineae bacterium | reverse complement strand
AAAGACGATCCATAAGCCAAACACGCTGGACGAAGCCTGCGCGTTGCTTAAGGACCCCGGTACATATCCGCTGTACGGCGGAGCGGCGCTGCAACGTAATCCGCGCCCGGAAGTCACGGCGGCGGTAGACCTGAGCCGGCTTGGCTTTGACGATGTGATGGACAGCGAAAACTCGCTGCGCCTGGGCACGATGCTCACGTTGGAGCAGGTGCGCGTGGTCTGCGCGGAACGTGGCGCGCAGCATCCCAAATTGGGCGCGGTCGCGGCAATGCTCGCCGAGGACATGCCCGAAACGCAGCGCAACACCTTCACACTCGGTGATCTGCTGATGGAGCGTAACCCGCAGTCGCCCACGCTGACGCTGCTGTTGGCGCTCGGTGCGGTGATCCGGCGTATGGATGTGGACATGCGCTTCACGCTGGCGGCGTGGTTGGGTGCGTCTACCGATATCGCGCGCTATCTGATCGGACAGGTGCGCATCACACGCGGGCCGGGAGATGCGCGTGTGGCGTATGAGAAAGTCGCGCGCACGCCCGCCGATCTGCCGATTGTGGGAGCCGTCGTTTATCATACACCTGCGGCGGAGACGCATCCGAGTTTTACGTCGCTGGCCCTGTGCGGCATCGCGCCGACGCCAATTCCGCAGCCCAATGTCGCGCAGGTTCTCGCGGAGACGGGCGATATGGACCGCGCGCTGGATAACCTGATCTTCGATCCGCCTGACGATCATTGGGGCAGCGCGGAGTATCGCCGCGAGATGGCGCGCACGCTCAGCCGTCGTGTGTTGCTGCGCGCGTTGGGCGAGGCGGAGTAACCACCGTTCATATTTTGTCGTGTGTAGAGGCGTATGATGCAGATTAAAAAATTAGCGCGGATATCCCGGTGAGCGCAGAATGGCCTCACCCCCCTCGGTCCCCCCTCTCCATCCAAGATGGTTCAATTTCGCTGGCGCTCGACAGAACCTATGGAGAGGGGGGAAGATGTGCTGCGCACACGTTTGACTCCTCTTTCTCCATCTCGGATGGGGAAAGGGGGTTGGGGGGATAGGGGCCGGTTTTCAAGCAACCACGATATCCGTCTTAATTTCTTAAAGAGCATCAATACGCCCCTACGGGTTCCGCGACTACTGTTAACTGAAAACTAGCAACTGAGAACTAACTATGACCGTTGAAAACGAACGCGATCTCGAATTTCTTAAACGCATCGGGCAAATTTGCGGCCTCGCAGTGCAGCACATGCTCGCTGTCGCCGAACCGGGCATGACGACCAAGCAGCTAGATCAGATTGGCGCGGAATTCCTGAAAAAGCATGGTGCGCGCTCCGCCCCGATCCTGGCGTACAACTATCCGGGCTATACGTGCATCAGTGTGAACGACGTGGCGGCGCATGGCATTCCCAGCGACGACGTGGTGATCCAACCCGGCGATATGCTGAATGTCGATGTTTCGGCGGAGCTCGAAGGCTATTGGGCCGATACCGGGTCCAGCCAGCCGATGCCGCCCGTCAATCCAGAGTATGAGCGCCTGTGCGAGTACACGCGCCAGGCACGCGATGAGGGGATCGCAGTCGCGCACGCGGGTAAGCCGGTGAACTTGATCGGGCGCGCGGTGGAGCAGGTCGCTAACGCGGGCGGCTATCGCGTGGTCAAGCAGTTGATCGGGCACGGCGTCGGGCGGCACATCCACGAGAAGCCGTCTGTGCCGAACTTTTACAATCCCGGCTACAAGGAGATGCTCACCGAGGGTTTGGTGATCACCATTGAGCCGTTCCTGAGCCTGGGCGTGGGACGTGTGTACACCGACAAGGATGGCTGGACGCTGCGTTCGATGGATGGCAGCATCGCCGCGCAATACGAGCATACGGTCGTGATTATGGGCGATGAGCCGGTGTTGGTCACGGCGGTATAGCATGGGGGAGAGTTTTGCCCCCCCTCTCCGGCTTGGCGGGAGAGGGGGCCGGGGGGTGAGGTTGGGTTTCCCGATGCGGCGCACAACTCCCTACTGCGCAGGAGACACAACACACGCATGACATCGCATACACAAGGAGGCACACC
>CBEVZO010000860.1:0-2053 GCA_965554365.1 uncultured Anaerolineae bacterium | reverse complement strand
CTTGTGAAAACCGCTCCATAACATGGGCGAGGAAGACCTTACCGGCAGGTAGCCGCGTGGCACGGGGCACGCCAGAGGTAACTCGAAGTGCCCCACACTTACCAACTGAACCTATATGGAGGAGCGCATTCCTCCCATAGCACAAGGCTGTGGGTTTCCTGCGCCAACATTTTATGAACGAGTGAGAAAATGAGAACTATGAGTGATTATCAACCTGACGCCGTAAACGACACAGCGAAGCCCGATGTGCCGGTGGACGAATACGGCGCACACTATTTCGAGAACTACAATTACGCGGATCGCCCGTTGGGGCGCTTTAGCATGTATTGGTTCGCGCGGCGTTACTACGCGACGCTGGTACGGCGTTTTGCGCCTCCTGGCGGTGGAAAGCTGCTCGAACTTGGCGCGGGGTTGGGGCATCTGCTGGGATTGCTGCAAGATGACTTCGATTGCGTGGGCATCGATCTGGCGGAATACAGCATCGAGCAGATCAAACGCAACGCGCCGCGCGCCGAGGGCATCGGGATGAGCGCGGACGATCTCTCGCGGTTTGATGACGAGGAATTCAGCGTCGTGGTGGGGTTGCATTTGGTGGAACATCTGCCTGATCCCGCCGACACGCTCCGGCAGATCAACCGCATTTTGCGCCCCGGTGGGCTGTGGCTGTTCGCGACGCCGCATCCGGGTTACAGTTTGCGGCGCTTCAAAGACCCACAGACGGACGCCATCGGTAAAGACCCCACACACATCAATGTGCAGTTGCCGGAGCAGTGGCGCGCGTGGTGTGAGGCGCAGGGGTTCAAGGTGCTGCGACATTTTGGTGATGGTTTGTGGGATGTGCCGTATTTGCCACTGCTGCCCAAAGTGGCGCAATTTGCACTGTTTGGTGTTCCGGCGCTGCTGCAAGTCGTGACACGCACGACGTTTACGCCGTTGACGTTGGGTGTGAACCAGATCGCGATCACGCGCAAAGTGTAACCACACGAGGAGGAGATCATGCAGCTAGGACGGCGCTTATTTGGTCTGAGCGTGTTAGGTGGAGCGCTGTATTGGTTCGTGCGTTACTTCCGGCCCCGGCATTCAACGCTGGTGCTGAACGAAAAAGTCGTGATCATCACGGGCGCGTCATCGGGCATCGGGCGAGCGCTGGCGTATGCGTTTGCGCGCCGTGCTGCGAAGATCGTGCTGGTCGCGCGCCGTGCGGATCGCTTGGAGGCTGTGCGCCGCGAGATCGCGCCGTATACGTCGGATGTGTTGGTGATTCAGGCCGATCTGACCGACGAGGCGCAGCTTCAACAGGTGATTGAACGCACGTTAGAGACGTTTGGGCGCATCGACGTGCTGGTGAACAACGCCGGGATCGCCGTAAGTGGCCTGCTCCACGAACAAGACCCTGCGCGCGTTGAACAGATGGTGCGCCTTAATCTGTGGGCGACGATGCGATTGACCCAGTTGGTGCTGCCGCACATGCTGGCGCACAATCATGGATATATCCTGAATGTTGGATCGGGCTTGGGCCGGACGGCGATGCCCGCGCTGTCCACGTATTCCGCGCTCAAATATGCGCTATCCGGTTTCAGTGACGCGCTGCGCCGCGAACTGGATCGCACGGGTGTCTATGTGACGCTGGTGCTGCCGACATGGACGCGCACCGAGATGTTCACGCCGGAGATCACCGACCTTGTGGCGCGTTATGGCTACCATGTCGATGAGCCGGATGAGGTGGCAGAGCGTGCAGTGCTGGGGCTGGTGCATGGCGACCGTGAGATCATTCTCGGTGGGTTGTTTGAGTGGATCGGCATCTTGTGCGAGCGTTACGTGCCGATTCTGGTGCGGCTGTATTGGAAGTTGTGGTTTTCGCGCGAATGGGTGGCGGTGATGGGGCGCGCTGGGCGTCAGATGGACGCTGAGTCGCGCTGACGTTGTATCCAATCTGTGAGCATTGTCTGTGTACTCTCAAACGCGATATCGGGCAGGGAATCATCTACCCCGAACCAACACACGGCGTCGGCGTCATCCTGTGGGTGTGCGACGCCGTTAAGCACTCTGGCGG
>CBEVZO010000859.1:0-2059 GCA_965554365.1 uncultured Anaerolineae bacterium | reverse complement strand
ACTCCGTGCAGGGGCAGATGGCGCTGCACGCGGCGCTCGATCTCGCGGTGCAGATGGGCGACGAGGCGAGTCTGGTGCGGTCTGCGGGGGTGTTGGTACGCGTCCACCAGATTCGGGCGCGGCACGCAGGACGCGCGGGGCGTGTGTTCGCGCTCAACGCGCTGGATCAGGCGAGTTATTCGCAGGCGATATTGTCCGATCTGGGCCTGGACGAACACGCCGTCGCGCTGGAACCGGTGATCGCGGCGTTGGGCGATCAGGTATAGGGGGGCGGCATGAGTGATTGGGAAACGCTCAATTGTGTGAATCACCCTGGGCGTATCGCGCTCGAACGCTGCGAGGTCTGCGGTAAGCCGCTGTGCGCCTACTGCCTGTACTATACGGATGATGGACAGCGCCTGTGTGCGGAACACGCGGAGGCGGCGCGTAAACTCGGCGTGAAGGTGGATGATCCCGACACGTATGCCGAGCAGTTGATCGGGGCGCAGGTCGGCGCGACACGCAAGCAGAAACGCGATGAACGCTCCGCCGACAAAGACCTCTACCGGGGCAACTCGACCGATGTGTCCGCGTTGATCGGCATGATCCTGGGGCTGACCTCGTTGGGGATGTGCTGCGGCGCGACTTATTGCTTGCCGGTCGTGGCGTTTGCGCTATCGCTGGTGGCGTTGATCAGTGCCAAGAGTTCGCACGATGTCCGGCGCACGCGCCGCCTGGCGATTGTTGGTCTGCTCACGTCTGGGTTGTTGGTCGTGGTGGTGGTGGCGTGCCTCGCGTTTTATACCGTGTCGGTCACGTCGATGATGAGCGCGTTTTCCAATCCCTCGTTCTGGCAAAACTGGTCCACGTTGGCTGCGCCCACCGACACGCCCACGCCCACGCTGCCCGGTCCCGCGACGGTGACGCCGCGCCCGACCGAGACGCAAGGGGCCACGCTTACACCCGCGCTGCCTGATGCGGGGGACGATTTCTCCGGCCCGCCCGCGCGCGATCTGACACCGGGGACGGTTACTCCGCCGGGTTGACGCTTGAGGATTGGGAGACATAAACTCCCTGTGGCGTGGGAATTTGCCACGACTGTACTTGTGCGAAACAATCAAGGCGCACGGGGCGACTGCGCCGCGCAGGACTTATGAGCAATGCTTGATGTGAGGAGCAAAAGGTTTATGGAACCGGTACGCATTGGCGTGATTGGTGGTTCGGGACTGTACAACATTCCGGGGTTGTCGGACGTGGAATCGCATGAGATCGTGACCTCGTTCGGCACACCGAGTGATACGATTCGCGTGGGGACATTGGAAGGGCAGCGCGTGGCGTTCATTGCGCGGCATGGCAGAGGGCACATCCTGACACCGAGCGAAGTGCCGTATCGCGCCAACGTGTTTGCGCTCAAGACGATGGGCGTGGAGCATTTGATCGCGATCAGTGCGTGCGGCTCGCTGCGTGAGGAGATTGAGCCAGGACACATTGTTGTGCCGGACCAGTTGATCGACCTCACCAAAGCCGAACGCGGGCGCTCATTCTTTGGGCAAGGGTTGGTGGCGCATGTTTCTGTCTCCGATCCGTTCTGCGCGGACCTGAATAGCATTGTGGCGGATGAAGTTGCCGCTGTTGGTGGCACAGCACATCGTGGCGGAACGTATGTCACGGCGGAGGGGCCGCGTTTCAGCACGCGCGCCGAAAGTGCGTTGTTCCGCACCTGGGGCGCGTCGATTATTGGCATGACGACCTCGCCGGAAGCGTATCTCGCGCGTGAGGCGGAGATGTGCTATTCCGTGATGGCGCATGTCACCGATTACGACGTGTGGTACGACGAAGATGTGTCGGTCGAGTTAGTATTGCAGCGCATAAAAGCTAATACGGACCTGGCACAGCGGGCGTTGGTCGGTGTGGTGCGGCGGTTGGGCGCGGGCGTGGAGGATTGTGCGTGTCACCATGCGCTGCAATCGGCGTTGATCACCAACCCGCAAGCGGTCCCGCAGCGGACGCTGGAACGGTTGTGGCCGCTGGTGGGCAAGTATTTCGATCTGGGCGAGTGAGTGAAGACTTGGCCTCACCC
>CBEVZO010000858.1:0-2071 GCA_965554365.1 uncultured Anaerolineae bacterium | reverse complement strand
TCTGCCCGTCTTCCTCAACGGCAGCGACCAGACCTAATCGCCCCACCCCAAACACATAACACAGCCCTCGCGCAATCTGCGGGGGCTTTTTTTGTGTACTTCGCCTATTGCACCGACTCCTTTTCTGTGCAATTCTAACGATGCGTCATGCACCAACTCGCAGTATAGTGTATTTGTGAGGCAAAGCACTATCATCCAAAACGAAAGGACGTGGAGGCAATGTTTGGCAATCAGGATGTACTGTGGGAAGACCTCGGTTTGGTCAACAACAAGACACACGAAGCTGTAGAGCTGCTGCAAACCATGATCCAGAATGTGCGCGACGGTCAGCTTGATGTACCCACGCGCCGCGACAGCCAGCACCTCAATCGCCTGATGGTGATCGCAGATCTGCTCTGCAACGAACTGCGCTCATGGTCGGATGAACATGGCCCGCAAGACCTGAAAGTAGCCGTTAGCGCCGCATGCGCCAATGGCAACGGGAAGAACGGCACGCACTAACTGCCACCGGTTCCTTCCCGGCGACCGTAGCACTCACTTGCCCGGCAACACTCCTCAGCAGTCGGGAAAACGGTCGTTTTTCTCCCAATGATCTGATCAATCCCATAAATGCGATTAAAATCTGTCACTCTGCGCTCCTACTCCGCCTGCGCCTCATCCAGGCTGACAATCGCGTCCCGCACCACCTGCGCGCTGGCCCGTAACCGCTCCGATTTCATCGTGTTTTCCTTCCGCTAGAAGCAAGAAACTGGCAAGCAACGCGCTTTCAGCTTACACTGGCATTGTGATGATTGCACTGCGGGCTGGCTAATGACTATACGAAGCAGGCTGCATGGCACCGTACCACGCCCACACCACACTCATCCACCGCCTACGCGCCGTTTGCGCCTGGGCTATTGACTGTGCGCGTGGATCGCGCATACACTGATGCTTGAGGCCAGCAGGCGGGGGCCACGCTGGTCTACACTTAGTTCATGCTTACAACCACTGTTTTTGCAGATGTTAATGTGAGGAGAGCGCACGATGTCCGGCAACCACGCGCGACGATTCCCCTGGCAAGTTGGGTTAGCCCTGCTGCTGTTGGTCCTGGCAGCCATGGCGTGTAACCTTGCCAGCGGCGACGAGGAAAAAGATCAGGAAGACTCCGGCCAGGCCGTGAGCGTAGGCGGCGCACCAGAAGTGATCGTGCGCGCACCGACTGACGGCGCGGAGGTCATTCTGGATACCGATGTGTTTATCTACGCCGTCGCCACCGACACCGTCGGGGTCACGCGCGTAGAACTGCTCGTCGAGAACTTTGTGCTGGCGTCACAAGCTGCCCCCGATCTAGCAGGCGACACCGAGCTTGAGGTGCTGCTGAAATGGCATCCCACGCGCGAAGGTGAACATACTCTGGAGATCGTGCCCTGGCGCGACGATGTGCGCGGCACATCCAGCACCATCACGCTCACAGTGCGCGGCACACAAGCCGAAATTCAACATACGCCCGCCGCGACCATTCCCTTCCTACAACCCACATCAGTGGTCGAGGATCGCACCTGCCGCGTGCAGGTCACGGTCAGCGCCCTAAATGTGCGCGTCGGCCCCGGCACAAACTACGACATCCTCAGTAGCGTGACCATCGGGCAAGAAGTCCGCGTCACGGGTCGCCAGATTTTCCCCAGCGCGTGGTGGCAGGTCTATGCCAACGGCGCATTCGGCTGGGTCAGCGGCGCATATGTGACCCAACTCGGCGACTGCTCGCTGATCGGGATCGTGCTGCCCCCGCCGACGCCTACACCGCCCGGCAACGCGCAGCCCCCTACCCCTGTGCCCACGTTCACACCGCTGCCTACCATCGCCATCCCGACCGCGACACCGCTGCCCGCTGGCACAGCAACGCCCACCGCCACACCCGAACCCTGCCGGATGCAGGCCGGGCCTAACGGCGTGACCGTTTACGGCGGTCCCAGCCCGAATCATGTGCCCATGACGATGCTGATGCCGAACCAGACCTTCGACATCACCGCGCGCAGCAATTCCGGGCAATGGTTCCGCATCGCAATTGCGGGCACAAGCGGCTGGGTGCGCA
>CBEVZO010000857.1:0-2076 GCA_965554365.1 uncultured Anaerolineae bacterium | reverse complement strand
GCAGCAAACACGCCACACAACAATGAGTCTATGATATATGCGTCAGATGTGGGACAGCAAGCCAGCGGAAACGTGCGGAACATATGCGAGGAAAAAACCGGGGACGGTAAGCTCACCGTCCCCAGAGGATACAACGCTACAACACTTATTTGGCGGTGTCTGCCTCAGCAACGGCATTTTCTTCAGCCGTATTTTCCAGGCTCAGCAAATGGTCCACCACGTCTTGCGCGGAGTAGCTGATCTGGCCCGGTTTGAGGAACTGCACGATGTTCGGCAGATCGTTGCCGGAGGTGATAATCGGCGGTTCGACATAGCCGTTTTTCTGACGCTGCGGATAGCCTGCCGCTGACCCCAGGTGGTTGCACAGGCAGCCGCGCCCGACAGTATCTTCCTCGACGCCGCCCTTCCTGACATACGCATCAACCGGCTCGGAGGGGCAACGGTAATCTAGCTTGCCATTTTCTTTCTTGTACGCCGTGCGCAGATACCCGACCTCACAGATACGCGAGCGCACTTTGTACAGTTCGGGATCAGATATCGTGCCGCCCAACTGCACCACCTTGAACGGGTAGCCGGTCGGCGAGACGCGCGGATCAGTATGCACGTAAACCTCTTCGCCCTTGCTCAGCCGGTCGAACACCTGATCGCGGACGTCCTGCCGCATTCCGGATTCGTTGCAGAATGCGAACGCTGTGCCGACCTGAATCCCCTCGGCGCCGGCGGCGCGTGCTTCCATGTACATTTCGGGGTGGCCGTAGCCGCCCGCCAGCCAGAACGGTTTGCCCAACTTGACGATGCGGTCCAACCGGACATCGTCCTTTTTGCCATAGATCGGTTCGCCGCGTTCGTCAATCTGCATCGCGCCGCGCGGCGGGGCGTTGTGTCCGCCAGCGATGGGCATCTCAACCACAAAACCGTTGATCTCGCCCGACGCGCGCTTGAGCAAGGCTTGCCCCAACACCACCGACGAGATGATCGGGAAAAAGTTCGGACGCTTGATCGGCCCCAGTTTTTCTTTCACACCGGGGAGCAGTTCTTCTGGCTTGAGATGGATGCGGAAATCGTCGCCCTGTTCGGACCCGTCCACATCAATGCGATAGCTCACGTCATCGTGTTCGGCGAGGCTGTCCAGCACACCAGGCACTTGCAACGGAATGCCCGCGCCCATGATCACGACATCTACGTCCGCCAGCATCGCGCCGTAAAGCGAGGAGATGTTGGGCAACTGCACTTTTTCGAGCAGGTTGATCCCCACCGGGTTGTCGTGACCGTCTTTCGCCAACCAGACTTCCACGAAGTTCGCCACGATGGTCAAAATGTTGAGCGCGGCGGGCGGGTTGATCGACCACATCGTCTGGCGCTTGTACGCTTTATTTTCTGCGAGGCCGCCTTCAATGTAGTATTTGTCGATGATGTCCTGAGCGACGTCCTTGAACGGGAAATGCGCCAACGCGCGGCGCGTATGCCCGCCGGGATCACCTTGCATCAGGCGCGCGGTCAATACGATGGCGATGCCAGTGCCCGACACCACGCCAAGTTGCCCCAGCTTGGAAACGGTGTTGGCTAGTTCCCAACTAGAGACGGCGACGCCCATGCCACCCTGAATAATGCGTGGGTATTTGTCCATAGAATAATGCAGCGCGTGCGCGTATCGCCTTTGAGACGTGCGCCACGCCTGTGCTCCTTTCAATGCTCTCGTGTGATGTTGTTGTGGTCACACATCAACCGCGATAATCAAATCGCGTTTTGATTATGCCGCATATATGATAACAGAGAATGTAGCAGATCGTTTCGGTGATTGCTGAAATTGGTGGGGGGGGTGGGGAAATATCATCGAGCAAAAGTCCCTGACCATTCAGCCAGGGGACGCAAAGCCGCATCACTATCGCACAACATCAACGGGGCGTAACCTTCGCGCTCCGTTTTTTGATCATGCCGTATAGATGAATGGTGCCGATCGTTTCGGTGAATGTTGAAATTGGTTGTGGAGGTGGGGAAAGACAAATAGGGAGAAGCATTAAAACTCGACTTTATCCATTTGCTAGACAAAAAAGGGCGGGCAAGATAAGCTGACCT
>CBEVZO010000856.1:0-2091 GCA_965554365.1 uncultured Anaerolineae bacterium | reverse complement strand
GGGCGAAATTGTGGATTACACCATGCCTGCCGAGGGCGTGTTCCACAACCTGATTATTACCAGCATTCCGCCACGCTATCCCGGTCATGCGCAAAAGGTGATGTATGGCATCTGGGCCATTGGACTGATGATGCTCACGAAGGCGATCATCGTGGTGGACGCAGACGTGAATATCCACGATCCGCAAGCGGTAGCGGACGTGGTGCTCGCGAACGTCGATTGGCGGCGCGATATTACGTTGGTCGATGGCCCGGTGGATCAGCTTGATCACAGTTCAATTCAGGATTCCTACGGCGGCAAGATCGGCGTGGATGCCACGCGCAAAACAGATCGCGCACCTTATACAACAGACGGCATTGATACAGATACCTTGCAAGGCTTGGTAGGTCCGCGTTGGACCGAACCGTTGCCGGGGGTGTTACTGATCGGCGTGGACAAGGCGCAACGTAGCGTGCGTGATACATTCACGGCGTTGTGGGTGAGTGTGCCGGAATATACACTGATTGCGGTAGACACGTTCGTGGATCTAGACAATCTCTCGGATGTGGCGTGGCGAGTGCTGGGCAACGTCGATTGGCGGCGCGATATCGTGGTGCGCGGCGGTCCGGTCGATCACTTTGCGGGCGAGGGTCCGCGCGGGCAGATTGGCATTGACGCGACGACCAAA
Organism: uncultured Anaerolineae bacterium; assembly: GCA_965554365.1. Lineage (GTDB taxonomy): Bacteria > Chloroflexota > Anaerolineae > Aggregatilineales > Aggregatilineaceae > CAYRNY01. Next base: position 1,424 of record CBEVZO010000856.1, on the reverse strand, counting down.
ACTGACACAGATGGACACTCGCGCGGTTGGCCTAAAGAGGTTGGGATGAGCGCGGAGATCGTGCAGCGGGTCGATGCGCGGTGGGATGATTACGGGGTGGAGTAACATGGCGAAACGTACACAGCGTCCAGAGTTTGAAGGGGAGGCCAGTGATGTGCCGGGTGATCGTGCATGGGATCGGGCACGAGAACTCGAAAAAGCGCAGACGTTACGCGAACGACTTGTGATCTTCATGACTTCTGGCAGCGGGCTTGAAGCGAGTTTGAATTTTTTGTTAGGTGGGATGTTAGTCGTGCCATTCGTCGCAATGTTATTTGTCGACGAAATCGAATCGACTGGTCAGCTATGCTTCGTGCCGATGATGTTCGCTGGACTTGCCATGATCACAAGCGCAGTGCGGTACTTTAGCGGGTTGTCAAAGCCAAGTTACCCTGATCCACTGACGATGCCCGTGCGGTTCAAGCGCGGCGACGACGCCGAATTTCCCTACCGCGCGACGGTGGACAGTGAAGAGTGGACCGTGCGCCTGAACGAGTTTCCTGACGAGCCGCTTTATACGCTATTGATTGAGGGTGAAGAATTCACCGATTTTGACGACTGGCCGCCGACCTGGACCAAGCCTGTGAGTGACGACTGATGGGATCATCCACACAACGCGCCAAAGACTCTGCCCGCGCGCGCGAACTCACACCGGGCACGACCGCTTACAATCTGCGCGTGTTCCTCGACCTCGTGCGCTTCGAGCATACGATCTTCGCGCTGCCGTTCGCCTATATCGGCATGGTGCTGGCGGCGGATGGTCTCCCGACCCTATGGGATTTTGTGTGGGTGTCGGTCGCGATGGCGGCAGCGCGGACACTGGCGTTCGCGGTGAATCGCCTCGCGGATCGTGCGATTGATGCGACCAATCCACGCACGGCGCAGCGTCCGACCGTAACCGGCGCGATCCAGGCGCGGACGGTACTGCTCTATGCGGGCGTGGCGGTGATCGTGCTGTTGATCGCGGCGGCGCTGCTCGATCCGTTGGCGTTGCAACTGGCTCCGCTGGCGATCTTGTTTCTGGTAGGTTATAGCTTCATGAAGCGCTTCACCGTGCTGGCGCACTGGGTGCTGGGGTTCACGGATGCGCTGGCGGTTGGTGGCGGCTGGATCGCGGTGCGTGGCTCGTTCTTCGGTCCCGACGATCTGGTGGCGTGGCTGCTGATCGGTGCGGTGATGTTCTGGATCGCAGGCTTTGACCTGATCTATGCCTGTCAGGATTACGATCACGACATCCGCGAGGGGCTGCACGCATGGCCTGCGCAACATGGCATTGCGTCGGCGCTGTTTCTGGCAAAGCTGAACCACATCGCGTTTATGTTCTTTCTTGCGCTAGCCGGGATCGCGTCAGGGTTGGCGTGGCCCTACTATATTGCGGCGCTGGC
>CBEVZO010000855.1:0-2100 GCA_965554365.1 uncultured Anaerolineae bacterium | reverse complement strand
CGACGGGGTCCGCATCCAGCGCCACCAACATCACCGCGCCGATGAGCAGCGCCAACAGCACCGCAAACAGCGGGATAAGCATCTGGATGGTGCGGTCAAACCGGGGGTTCCTGAGAAAATCTAGTTGCATACGCCCCTCGATGCATGGCTGTGATAAAAAATACTCTAGAGAACTACAAAGGTTCGTGGGATCATCCTAGCACAGAATAGTTACCGGGGCAAAATGCGAGGGATTCGCAGTGGGGGGGAACCACCTCACCCCCCGGCCCCCTCTCCCGTCAAGCCGGAGAGGGGGAGAAAAGCGCGGAGGGAAGCGCTACGGTTGCTGGCGCACGGACCCCGCTGCCGCTACAATGACCGCATCAGCACACGCATGAACAGGAGCAACCCACAATGCGGCACACACGCACCCTCGGACTACTCATCGGCGCGGCGCTGTTGATCGCGCTGCCCGGCGCATTCGCACAGGATGACGCCGAACCCCCGATCACATTGACGCTGGTCAGCACGGATGCATTGTTCCAGGCGCTCGAACCGGGCGCGCAACCCCTCAACGCGGACTTTGTGCGCCGCCTGGATTACAGCACGGACACAGATCAATCCGTGATCTACGTCGCGATCCAGAATACGGGGTGGAGCGCGGGTACGGTCGGGCTGATCAGTGAGGCGCTCGATGCGGAGGCGCAATACGTCGCGCTGGAGGTGGACAAGGACGGTTCGCCGCGCACGGACGGACTCGCGTTCGCGTTGGTCTACGACGCGGAGCTAGACGAGGCGGGCGGATTCGTGCTGCCGGTGCTGATCGCGCAGGGGCAGGCGCTGGCGATCTTCCGTGTGATCGAGGACGGCGGGCTGGCAGTCGCGGGAATCACGAATGTGCGCGAGGACGGGACGGTCGTGCAGAGCGCGTTTGAGGCGACAGTGGACGCGGAGCCGGTGTTCGGGGCGCTGGTGCTGGAACTGCACATCGTCGCGCTGCCGGACTTGCCGCCAGAACCACCCGACGCGGAGGGCGACGCCACGCTAACGGGCGACTGGGGCGCGTGCGGAAGCTGCAATACCTGCGGACACGCGGGCGAGTGCGTGCTGGACCCGGCGGAGGATTGCGTGTGGAACCCAGCGCAGTGTGGCGCGGGTGATGCGGGTGGGGGTGAAGATGATGGGGAGCCGAGTGGTCCGAGCGGGGGAACTGGCGATCAGGGCGGCGATGGTGAGGGCTGAGCCGCGCGACGCGCATAAGCATCCGACGGTGGGGGCGGTTTGGTAGGGGCTGGGCTTGCCCTGCCCAGCCGCGAGACATCCAATCTCCCAACGGGCGGACGTCCTAAGAGTGGGCATCATAAGGAGTGCCCCTACGTGACGCCGAACGCCCGTGTACCGAAAATGGGTACCCCAAATGTAGAGTTCGGAAAAGGAGAGCGCCGTGCCTTACGATCCCGACCGTCACCACCGCCGCTCGATCCGCCTGCGCGGGTACGATTATACGCAGGCGGGCGCGTATGCCGTCACGATCTGCACGCAGGGGCGCGTGTGTGTATTCAGCACGATTGTAGATGGCGAGGTGGATTTAACGACGATCGGGTGTATCGTGGATGAAACGTGGGAAACGCTGCCCGTACGGTTTCCGCAGGTGGAACTGGATGCGTTCGTTGTGATGCCCAATCACGTCCATATGATCATCGTCATCGCGGATGAGCCACCGGTTCAGGAGACATTCCCCGATTCCGTAGGGGTAGGGCTTGCCCTACCCAAAAACGAGCCGCCGCGCACCATCTCGCAACCATCGGGCACCTCAAGGGAGGGCACCCCAAGGAGTGCCCTTACGGTTGGCGACATTGTGGGCGCGTTCAAATCGATCTCGGCCCGCAAATGTAACCGCGTATTAGACCGCACAGGCCGATTTTGGCAACGCAATTATTACGAACACATCATCCGCGACGCGGCAGATTACGAAAACCACCGCCAGTACATCCTCACGAATCCGGCGCAATGGACGGACGACAAAAACCACCCAACGAACATCCCCGCCAATCCGTAGGGGTAAGGGCTTGCCCTACCCAGCTCACCCAATTATGAGACGTCCATTTGCCCGCGCAAGCA
>CBEVZO010000854.1:0-2101 GCA_965554365.1 uncultured Anaerolineae bacterium | reverse complement strand
AACAGTATCGCTTGCGGGGAGGGGGCGCGAACAAGTTCGCGTTGGGGGAGGGGCTAACTCGCAATCACGTTATTCTGCGGAGCTACCGAACGTGGTGCCAACCCAAGAAAATCCATTTTGAAGCCCAATACATCACTTTTAACCGGACACGGCCCTTATGACTCAACCCAACCCAGTCCCCACACTCCCCTGCCCCATCGTGATCGGTGGTGCCGGGGGCAGCGGCACACGCGTCGTGGCGCAGATGCTGCGCGATCTCGGCGTGTACCTCGGCGCGGACCTGAACCCGGCGCTCGACAACTTGTGGTTCACGGTGCTGTTCCGCAAACCGGTATGGTTCCGCCGGCTGTACGGGAGCCGCGACGAGGCGATCCACTACCGGCTGCACCGCTTCGCGCAGGCGATGCAGGGCCACAACCCCAACGTGATCGACATGTACATCTTCACGCGCGCCGCGATCCACATCGCGTTTCAAGATCGCCACTGGAAACACGCTCGCTTCCTGCGCTGCATCCCGTCATTTGCCCGCGCCGGACGGATCGATCTGGCAGATTACGCGGGCTGGGGCTGGAAGGAACCGAACGCGCACCTGTATCTGGACCTGCTGGCAGAGCATTTCCCAAATCTGCACTACATCCACACAATCCGGCACGGCCTGGACATGGCCTACAGCGCCAACCAGCGACAGGTGCAGCGGTGGGGTGCGCAGCTTGGCATCACCCCGCCCCGCAATGCCGCTGATGTGCCGCGTGCGTCGCTGGAATTCTGGGTGCAGGCGAATCAGGCCGCGATCAAGACCGCGCGTGAACGGCTCGGTGAGCGTTTTCTGCTGCTCAACTTTGATGCGCTGGGCCGCGATCCCGCGCCGCATGTGACGCAACTGCTGACGTTCCTAGGCCTTGATCCAGCAGCGGCAGACCTGGATCATTTCACCAGCCTGCCGCAACTACCCAAATCTGTAGGACGTTACCGGGATCACGATCTCAGCGTGCATGATCCGGCTATGCTCCAGGCCGTGCGCGACCTGGGGTTCGAGGTGGACTAACTACTTCCCGCTGCACGACTCCGCGACCACCTGTGATCCGATCGCCTCGGCGACCTCACCCGCCTCAGCACGTGGCGCGCCCTGTGCTTTCAACGACGTGATCAGCACCACCGCCGAGATAATGATGCCCGCCGCGACCATTGTCCGCAGCGTGATCGCCTCGTCCAGCACCAGCCAGCCCAGGAACACCGCCACCACCGGGTTCACATACGCGTAGCTCGAGGCACGCGTGGGGGTGGTGTTACGCAGCAGCCACGTATACGCGCTGAACGCCAACAGCGAGCCGATAAATGTCAGATAGACCATCGAAATCGCCGATTCCAGCGAGATCGCCGCGAAATCCAACTGCGCCCATTCCCCGGACACCGTCCCGATCAACAGCAGCAGCACCCCGCCCGCGACCATCTCCATGCCTGTGCCTAGCAGCGGGTTCTCCGGCAATTTCGCCTGCGACGCAATCAACGAACCGGTGGCCCAGGTCAGGGCCGCCACCATCACGCACAGCGCGCCCAGCGGATCAATGCTCTCGCCGCCGATCAGGCTCGACGGGCCGATCAACAGCGCCAACCCACTGAGTCCAAACGCCAGCCCAAACGCCATACGCCCGGTCGGACGCGCACCGCCAAACGCGATCCAGTGCAGCAGCGTCACCCAGATCGGGACCGCGCCGATCATCAGCGCCACAAGTCCGGTAGGCACGTCCAGGCTTTCAGCGACCGTCACGCCACCGTTACCGCCGACCAACATCAGCGCCCCGACAATCGTCGCCGAACGCCAATGGTACAATGTAGGACGCGGGGGTACAGTAGGCTGTCCAGCGCGTTGGCGCGGCCAGTGCCACCCCAGCAGCAGCAATCCCGCGAGCAAAAAGCGCGTGCCCGCCATCAAAAACAGCGGAATCGTGTCAATCGCGATGCGAATGCCCAGGTAAGTCGATCCCCAGACGACGTAAATGCTGCCCAAGGCAGCGATCACCAGCCATTGCGCCGGAGCGGTGCGTGTTTCGGTCATGCTGACCACCTCTCGCGTGTTAAATCTTTGATCCTGCGTGTGCTA
>CBEVZO010000853.1:0-2110 GCA_965554365.1 uncultured Anaerolineae bacterium | reverse complement strand
CTCCGGCATCTGGCGGCAGCGCAAAGGCATAGGTTGACGTATCGGATTCAAACGCGGCGAGGCGGTTATCATTGACAATCTGCGTCTGCGACCAGTAGCTCACGACAGGCGACTCGCCCGTGAACACATCGCGCAGCACTTTCGCGAACACCTTACCCGGCTGTCCGGCCTCGGGACCGCCCCACTCCGGCACAACAGGACTATCCGCTACCACCAGCGCCGTACCATCCGCGTCTGTAGCAGTGACGACCAGGATCATGTGGCGACCGGGAAAATCGGTGGGAACGTGATGCCCTGCCTCTGTATTGGTGATCGTGGCCTGCACCACCAACTGATCACCGTTTGCCTGCGCGTCGAGCGTCATCTCAACCGTATTTTGCAGCAACTCCGTACTGACCGCGCCAAGTTGCAGATGTGAAGGGATAGTGTCGGGAGGATGTTCCAACCCGCCCGCTTCAACGGTCGCGAACATAGTGTCGCCCGTCGGCGGCATGTGGCAATCCTGGCAAGTGATGCCTTCCTCGGCGTAGGGGCTATCCAACCACTCCGCGTAAGACTGGTAAATCGGCGTGCCCCACATGCTGAACTGGTGACACGGCGCGCAAAACGCACTCGCGCTGATTTCTGGCAAATACGTGTCGGGATCGTGGATATCATTGTAGGGGCCAATGAAAATGTTATCGCCCTCCGGGGGACGCAGCATGACCTGACTTTCGACGCCGGGTGCATTGGGGTACGGCAACCCCGTCGCCGGATTGAGATAGACCCCGCCGATCTTGTGACAGTAGTCGCAGTGAATGCCCGCCGTCACCTCCCCGCGCAGTGCGTTCATGTCGGCAGTCAAATAGCCGTCCACGCCTGCGCCGGGCGCGTGACAACTCGCACAGTTCCCCACCGTACCGGGAAAATCAAGCAAATAGCCGGGCGCGATCTCGGTTGTGCCGTCCAGATCAGTGCCGTTGTAGAGGCTATAGAAACGCGCGTTGTCGATAGCTCCGCCGTGCGCATTCCCTTCCCACTGCGACACGATTATCGGGTGACATTGCCCACACGCACCAGACTCTTCGTCGCCTGCAGAACCAACAGGCAATCCCCACGCATAATCAGGGTGATCGGTGGTGTGATAACGTCTGAGGGTGAGGATTACATCATCAGCAGGCGGGGTGATAGTAGTGTAAGCGATGTAATATCCGCGCGCCCAGGCGGTGAGTTCAACTTCCGCACCGACAGGCACATCAGTCAGTGTAAAATACCCTTGTTCGTCAGTCGTGGTGGCGTAGTCTGTAGCGCGGATACGCACATTGGCGCCGGGCACAGGGCCGTCTGCGTCGAGGATTTGCCCAGTCACCGTGCCGCCGGACTGTCGGGCAAAGACCGGACTCAACGCCCAGATCAGCCCCATCATAAACAACATACACACGACTACTCGAAAGTAAAGCGGGCGCTTGCTCATGCCTGCCTCCTGTACCTAGACAGCCAGGGGCGGCGATGTTAACACGATGGGCTGTTCGAGCAATGACTGAATACCATTATACAAGAGGCCCGAAAGCAAAGATATAGGAACAGCAATCTCAGATACGCCACATTCCAACGACATGATCACAAACGCGGAAGCAGTGTGTGCTGCTCCCGCGTTGTAACAAGCCCTCTGCTGTGGAAATCAGTACATTCGCATCACGCGCGATGTGCGTTAGGACCACCCAGCGCCGCCGGATAGGACCCCAACATCTTCACCAACGACGCCTGACGCAGCAGGTCCACCAACGCCGCCTCTGCGCCCGGTTCGCGCCAATGGCCCTCAAAATCAAGGTAGAACCAGTATTGCCAGGGCCGCCCGCGCATAGGCCGCGACTCGATCTTGGTCAGGTTGATGTTGCGCAGTGCAAAGGCTCCCAGGCAATCATACAACGCGCGAGGTTTGTGCCGCAGCGTGAACACCAACGACGTTTTACACGGATCGCGGCGCGGCGGATCATCCACCCCGATCAGGAAAAAACGCGTCGAATTGCTGGAGCTATCTTCGATGCCGCTATCAAGCTGCTCCAACCCGTACATTTGTCCGGCGAGCGCGCTGGCGATCACGGCGGTGTGCGGTTCTGCATCCTCGGCC
>CBEVZO010000852.1:0-2114 GCA_965554365.1 uncultured Anaerolineae bacterium | reverse complement strand
GATTTGGCGGGGTAAATTCCATATACAGGGGTGAATTCGGCAAACGATACCCCCATATTTGGTGGCTACCCCGCGAAATCCTAAAGACCCATATAAATGAGGCAGGAGCAATCATTATGGGAAAGCGTAAAAACACATTCAACATTGCCAATCAGCAAGCGATCCTTGGAAAATCTAAGGAGGAACTAATTGACCTCGTTTACACATACGCTTATGCTCTTGCCGATTGTGAAAAGCAACAGAAATGGGAACTTAAGACAAAATTTCTTGTCTTTGCCACTGCACTCGTTGGATTGATTACCGCAATTGTTACCTTTTCAACATTTGTTATCTCTACACCTGACTTGTCGGGTGAAAAACAACTACTTATTAGCATCATCATAACAAATATTGAACAAGCATTTACCGGTGAAAACAAGTCAACAGATCAAGCGGGGAGATTATCTACTCCTGTTGAACCAACAAGCACTGTATCTCCTACTCCTTTTCCCACAAATCCCAATGCTCCAACACTGACAGGTTCACCGGTTTTAGTTTGCCCTGGCCTAACACGCACAGGTTTAAGCACTGAAATATCCGTAGATTTGTCAGTCCCTGACGGCTATATTCAGTATCTCTGGGGCAGCAGCTTTGATGCAGCCAATGGAATAGTCCTCATCCGTGTATTCGGGCCATATGAGGGACACCATAGGCTATACGAAGGCGGTTATTGTGATCCGGTTGTTTATGGGTCTGCCGACGATGCAGCTACATTCGAGCAGGTTATGGGGGAATTGGGTTGGAGAACTCCTACGGTGGAAGTCGAATTACGCTAGAATCAAAGCGGTCAAAAATAAAACAGAATCGATGAAACTCCGAAACTTGGACCACACACGTGTTGCGGAGGCGTATGGCGCGCGCGATGTACCCCTGCGGGACGCACACACGTCCCCCACTGCGTTCTAACGCCGCTCCACGCGTATAACCGCCTGAATGTTACGCACTTTTGCGGCTTACTGGTAGTATCTTATTACAGTTAGACACACCTGATCACCGGAGCGTTCCGCCGCCATGCGCGGCAGACCGGACAAAACGACACCATGAGCTTATCTGAATCTTTCACTGACCTGACCGGCGCAGATGTCCCGGAGCCGCCGCCCGGCGTTGATGTACCCCCCATCGCGCCCGGCGAGTCGGGTTACGTCGATCCCGACTTGCTGAAGCTGCGGCAGGCGCTTGACGGGCTGTTCACGATTGAGGGCGAAGAACACCACGAGTTGCGCCGCACGCACGCGCGCGTTTACGTTTTCAAGGGTGCGCTGCAAGTCCCTGCTGAGGAGGCGTATGCGGCGATCAGTGCCCAGTTCGAACCGTTGGGTTATACGCCGATGTTGGAGCGCGTGCGTGTGCGTGACACACACGAGATTGCCATTGCCGCCGTGCCTGCGACAGCATCCACAATCACAATCCGCTCCCCCTGGTGGCTGCACTTGGTGCTGCTGCTCATTACGCTGTTCACGACAACGATCATGGGCGCAGCGTTGGCCGGATTGCCGCCTGAAGTGACCTGGGAGGCGCTGCGTACCTGGGACATGCCGGTGTTGTGGCCTGCGGTGCGTGATGGGCTGCCGTTCTCGTTGACGCTGTTGTTCATTCTCGGCGTGCATGAGATGGGCCATTACGTCGCGGCGCGCCTGCATGGAATCCAGGTGACGCTGCCGTACTTCATCCCGCTGCCGCTGCCGGGATCGCTCGGCACGCTCGGCGCGGTGATTTTCATTCGCAGCCCGTTGATGAACCGCCGCGCGCTGTTCGATGTGGGTGTTGCGGGGCCGTTGGCGGGATTGATTGTGGCGCTGCCCCTGTTCCTGATCGGCTTGCAGCAGACGCAGACCATCGGGCAGCCGACGCTGTGGATAGAGGCGGGTATCAGGCGTGTGACCATGCCCACGCTGCTGGAATGGATCGCGCCGCTGGCCGTGGATAGTGGCATGAATCTCGACAAAGCGGTGTTCTACAACTACCCGATGGCGCTGGCGGCGTGGTTCGGCGTGCTGCTGACCGCGCTCAACCTGCTGCCATTGGGCCAGTTTGACGGCGGGCACGTCGCCTATGCATTGCTCGGTAAGCGCGCG
>CBEVZO010000851.1:0-2115 GCA_965554365.1 uncultured Anaerolineae bacterium | reverse complement strand
CCACCGCGCCCGCCAGCCGTTTGACCGCTGTCTCCACGCGCGTGATCTGCACCTTCATCGCGGGGGAGGCAGCCGCCTGCACCACCAGATCGCCCTGCTCCGCCCGGCGGAACACTTTCTCCATCAGCCCCGGAATCTGTACGCCCCGCCGCGCCAGGTTAAACGCCAGATCCACCAGCGCCTCCAACGACTGCGCATTGAGCAGCGCCCGCACTGTCTCCGGGTTCAGCAAATCGCTCGGCGTAAATTTCAGCGGCAGCGGCGACACATTAACTGCGCCCGCCTCCCCCGCCAATCGTCGTGCAAACGGTGCGATCTCGCGCCAGGGGTCGAACGCCGGATCGATGCTCGTGACCAACCCCATCAGAATCCCCATCGCGCGCGACAGCACAATGAAATCCTGTGGCACCTGAAACGGCATGGAGAAGATTAGATCGCGGAACTCGCGCCCTAGCGCCGCCATCTCGTCAAACGACATGCCCGTGATCTCGGAGAGCTTCATGCCCCACACGCGATCAAACACCGCGCGCGAGGCCTCCTCAAGCCGCTGCGTGTCCGCGCCGGGCAGCAGCACGCCCAACTGCTCATACGACCGGATGAGCCGCTTGGCGTCCCGCGTGGTCAGCGCGATCAGTGTTTCCCGCAGCCCCGCCTCGATCTGTGGCGTCAGATGCCCGATCATGCCAAAATCCACGAAGATCAAATAAAATGGACGCCCGTGCAGCCGCGTACCGTCGGTATGGTGACCGCTTTGCGTGGGTGACTCAGGATCGAGCGCATACACAAACAGGTTGCCGGGGTGCGGATCAGCGTGATACACGCGCTGCATGAATACCATCCACAGATACGCGGTGATCAGCCGATGCGACACGTCGCGCCGGTCAATGCCCGCCGCCTCTAGCGCGTCGTAGTCGGTGATCTTGATCGCGGTCACATCTTCCAGCGTCAGCACGCGCTGCGTGGAATGCGCGCGGTACACGCCGGGGATATACACGCCCTTGTCATGCGCGAACAGGCGTTGGAATGTCTCAACGTTGTCCGCCTCGTGCGTGTAGTCGAGTTCCAGCCACAGCAGTGCGCTGAACTCCGCCAGCAACGCCGGGACATTCGCACGCCGCGCAACAAACTTAAGCCGCATCGCCCAGCCTGCTACGACGTTGAGCGCCCGCAAATCCGTATACACCAACGACCGGATACCGGGCCGCTGCACCTTCACCACCACGCGCTCCCCGCCGGGCAACTGTGCGCGGTGCGCCTGTCCCAATGACGCCGCCGCCACTGGCTCCGGGTCAAACACCGCGAACCGCCCCTCCACGCCGCCCAAGTCCTCATCCAGCGTCGGGCGAATCAGCGCAAACGGCACAGTCGGAACCTCGTCTTGCAGCCCGACCAGTTCCTCGATTACCTCCGGCGGCAGCACGTCCGCGCGGCTGGAAATGAACTGCCCCAGCTTGATCATCACACCGCCCATCTCGACCGCCATCTCGCGGAACTCGCGTGCCCAGCGCCGGACTCGCGGCGAGCGTCCGCGTGTAACCGCCTGTGCGCCAATCACGCGCGGCAGCACCAGTTCCCACCACAGCACACGCCCGAACAGCCACGCGGCAAAGCGCAGTGTGCGCCGGTAGCGCCGCCAGTGCATCGGGTAACCGGCCAAGTCCGCGCTCAACTCCGGGCGCGCAGAATCAGTGGGGGGCGTGGGGGGGATCATGATGCCTCCTAAGCAAAAGCAGCCGTTAGCAGTTAGCAATTGGCTGTTAGCAAAAACCAGCGCCGTTCGTTCACACGCGCTACCATACTATACACACGCAACCGCAAAGGACGCACTCATGCACGCCAATCCCGAATTCTGGGCCACTCTCGACCGCCTGATCACCAACAGCACCATCATGATCGACCGTCCCAAAGGCTCACCGCATCCCCGCTATCCCGTACACATCTACCCGCTGGATTACGGCTATCTGGACGGCACAACTGCCGGAGATGGACACGGAATCGATGTGTGGGTCGGGGCCGCAGGAACACACGAACTCACCGCGCTGCTCTGCACTGTCGACCTGGTGAAACGCGATGTGGAGATCAAGCTACTGTTGGGCTGCACCGCAGATGAGGAAG
>CBEVZO010000850.1:0-2117 GCA_965554365.1 uncultured Anaerolineae bacterium | reverse complement strand
CATCGAAGGCGAGTTTCCACTCATGCCGCCGGAATTCAACACGGGCAACCAACTCTGGCCGAGCTTCGATCCGCTGGGGGAACGCATCGTGTATTCGACCTGGGGCGATCTCAGCGATCCGCAAAGCGCGGATATTTACATGCTGGACTTCGAGCAGCCTGCCCCCGTGACCGTGCGTGCTGAACCGGGCGCAGATATCGCGTGGGGTTGGGGCGATGATACACACCTGATCGCGTCGGTCGGCGGGCCGAACGATGTGCAAATCGCGCTGATCGACGTGACGACAGGCGAGACTGTCCGGCTGACAAATGCGCCGGGCTTCAACGGTGGCGGACGGCTCTGCACGATCCCGCGCGATGTGCTGCCCGTTGAGGTACCACTTGCACCGAGTCCCACGCCGAGCAAGACCCCGCTCCCTACGCTAACGCCGACTGCGACCTTCACGCCCACACCGCACCCCTCGCCGACGCCAGTGGTATTCTCGCCGCTGATGATCAGTGCCAGCGGACACCAACACATTATTCAACCCGGCGACACGCTGATGAGCATCGGTTACCAGTATGGCGTGAACTGGCACGACCTCGCTATGTTGAACAAACTCCCGAATCCCGACCGGCTGACGGTGGGCGATCCGCTGATTGTGCCGGTGACACACGTTGGGCGGTTTGTGTCAGGCTACCAGCATCCCGACTCGGACATTGCGCTGCCCATGTCGCCGCGTAAAGAGATCGTGATCGAGTTGGACGAGCAAGAGGTACATGTCTATGAAGGGGGCCGCCAGGTGAAGGTCTTCACTGTCTCGACCGGGCTGCCTGCGACGCCGACAGTCGCAGGTGAATTCAGCATCTACTACAAAATCGAGGCGCAGGCGATGCGCGGTCCCAATTACTATTTGCCCAACGTGGAGTGGGTAATGTTCTTCTTTGAGGGCTATGGGCTGCATGGCACGTACTGGCACGACAACTTTGGCGAACCAATGAGTCACGGCTGTGTGAACCTGGCGAATGCTGATGCGCACTGGCTCTATGAGTGGGCCGAGATCGGCACACCAGTGCTGGTGCGGCAGTAAGGGCAGATCATGCAGCAGAAAGTCGGCAAATCCGGGTGCTTTGGATGGATCGTCACGGCATCGTTTGCGGTGGGCGGCGTGATGACGCTGCTCGATTTCTTTGCTGCGCTGCTCGGCGGGCCGGACACCACGACGCGCCGTACCGCCCAGGCGGACGAGTTCGACGTGATCGTCGCGCTGATTTTAATCGTGGGCACGGCGGGCCTGGTGGGGTTGACATACCGTTACCCTGCGCTGCGCGAACAGGTGGGGCTGCGCTTCATCGTCGCGTGGACACTGATGTTGACCGGCGGCGTGCTGTATAACCTGCTGCCCACGCTGTTCGATCTTTCGCACCACACGCACACACTGCTCACCGCGCCGCTATACGGTGTCGGGGCGCTGGTCTTCGTGTGGTGGCTGGTGTGGCCGCCCCGCTTCATGCTCACCGCCGAGGACACGCCCGACACACAAGCTGATGGGTAGGGGGAGGGCTTGCCCTATCCCAGGACACCGCAAGCAGTGTCCCTACGAAACAATCTATAATTCACCCCTAATTTCCGCATACACCCCGCACCGATCCGCGTTTCAGAACCCCGTACAGCGTGTTATAATCAATCTCGCTATGCAATACGCGCGCGGTACTGCGCCTCTGAAACCGGCGGCGTGACGCGTGTGCCTGTACGGATAGTTTCGTTACTTTTATTGGGATGGTTCAGCATCTACTTGACACTTTGTTGAACCCGCCCCGCACTTTGCTAGAAAGTGTCAAGTTATCTCTTCGGGGAGAATGAACCATCCCCTTTTATTCAAGGATATGGACTATATGGACTTTGCACTCACTGAAGAACAAGTAATGGCCCAGGAGATGGTGCGGAAGCTGGCCCGCGACAAAATCTACCCCACCATCAAAGAATGGGATCGCAAACACCAGGCTCACCCCGATGTGATGCCGCTGCTGGCGGAAAACGGGATTCTGGGCATCAACATCCCCGTGAAATACGGCGGGCAGGGCTTCGACTACATCACGCTGGCGCTGGTCTGCGAGGAACTGGAACGCATCGACGCC
>CBEVZO010000849.1:0-2124 GCA_965554365.1 uncultured Anaerolineae bacterium | reverse complement strand
TGTGCCGCCCAGCAGTTCTGATTGGCGCTCAGCCGCAGGTCGCCGTTGGCGATCAGGATTGCTTCGTTCGCGCCGAGGGGCGCGGGTTCGTTCAATTCGGGTAAAGTGTATTGTGGCATAAAAAACACTCCTGCTTTGATATTGGAAGACCTCCCTTGCGACTGGAACGTGCATCAGCCTACGCAGGAGGTCTTCGTCTCTCGATCACGGGTCATGTCGGGTTAACGCGACAGTCCCGTATTGTGCAATGCGATAGCCTACTCGTAGAGCAGCGGGGCAATGATTTCGTCGTCGATGTTATCGGCATCGTACCAGTGGAAGCCGGTGTCGATTTCTTCTTCGAGTTCTTCACCGCGCAGCGCTATAACGGCAGCCTCAACCGACTTGTAGCCAATCCCAATCGGGTCCTGGGTGATCGCGCCAGCTTCAATGCTTTCCTCAATCGCCATCATTTGCTGTATACCAGAGTCGTAACCAATGATGACGAGGTCTCCTTCCATTTGAAGTTCGATCTCCGCGTTCAGCACGCCGACGATCTCGCCCGCTTTGACATGGAAATTGACATCGCGCACCATGCGGCCCCGGTTGAGGTTTTGTACTTCCAACACGACCGGCTGATCGATATTTTCAGGGATTTCAGGAGAGGTGGTGTACAGCATACGCCCGACCATCATGCTGATGATTTGGTCAACGGTGGCTTTTTCGGTGTTGACCGTATCGACGTAATTTCCGTCACGCATGACCGTGATGCGGTCGGAGATTTGCTTGAGTTCTTCCAGGCGGTGGCTAATGTAGACGATGCCCACGCCCTTCGCCCGCAGTTCACGAATGATGGTGAACAGATCCTCAATTTCCGCGTCGGTGAGCGCGGCGGTGGGTTCGTCCATGATCAGCACTTCGGAGTTGAACGACAGTGCTTTGGCGATCTCCACCATTTGTTGTATCGCCACCGTCAGGTCCGTGACTTTTGTGCGTGGGTCGAGGTCCAGATTTAGCATCTGGAGGTATTGCAAGGCCTGGTCGTTGGTGCGTTTGTCATGCACCATAAGCCCCAGTGCCTGACGCGGTTCGCGCCCAATGAAGATGTTCTGAGCCACTGCAAGGTGGCCCATCAGGTTGAGTTCCTGATGGATCATGCTGATGCCCAGGTTTTGTGCAGCACGGGGGCTGGGAATGTTGACATCTTCGCCCTGGAAGGTGACACGACCCTCATCTTTGTGGTAGATGCCCGCGAGGATTTTCATCAACGTGGACTTGCCTGCACCATTTTCGCCCACTAAGGCGTGGACTTCGCCAGTGCGTAGCTCGAACTGCGCTTGTTCAAGCGCATGGACGCCGGGAAAGGATTTTTCGATCCTTTCCATGACAACTAATGGTTCACTCATTATGGTAATCTCGTAATCAGGTTAAAAGTACGTTTAGATGTGCAATTGCGCGTCGTGCGGCGACAAAACTATAGATTTTTCATAATGTGATACCGGTAACATGATACCGATCACATATCACAGGTTGATTCAAATGTCCTCGTTGTGGCGCGTGGGCCATGCCGGACGCTCCGACAAACTGGATGCGCTCGCGCACCGCGTTGATCTGCGCGTCGCGCGCGGGGCCGAGATATTTACGCGGGTCTACGACCCCCGGATCGTCAGCTAGCACGCGGCGTACTGCATCTGTGAAGGCCGCGTTTAGTTGTGTCGCGACATTGACTTTGCACAGTCCGCGTTTGATGCCGTCTGCGATGTGATCGTTAGTCACACCGGACGAGCCGTGCAACACCAGCGGTACATCCACGCGCGCACGGATCGCGGTGACCCGATCCAGGTCGATTCCCAGGCGCTTGTCCTTGAGGCCATGCACCGATCCCAGCGCAATCGCGAGTGTGTCGATGCCGGTGGCGCTGACAAACGCGGCGGCGTCGTCGGGTGAGGTGAGGTCGATGTCGGCGGTGTCAAACGCTGCGCCGTTGGGCTTGGGCACTTCGCCGATCTCCGCTTCGATGCACACGCCGGATGCGTGCGTGATTGCGCGTAACCGTGCGGTCGTCGTAACGTTTTCGCCAAAGGGCAGCGCATCGCTGTCAAACATCACCGACGTGAAGCCCAGCCCGATAGCCTGTAGCACTTC
>CBEVZO010000848.1:0-2127 GCA_965554365.1 uncultured Anaerolineae bacterium | reverse complement strand
CTTGCTTAGGTCATGCGGTGAGAGACTTGTGTAAATCATCGGGCGTGACGCCGGACGAAAACTGCTGGTGAACCCAGCCCCACACATGCTGCCGGTGGCAGCGCTGCACCTCATGGCGCGCATCCCCAAGTGTCAGGCGGGCGATGTGGGATGTTAGAGTTGGGTCGGTAGCCACACCTGCCATGCCGCATCGAGTTCTTCAAGCGTCAAGCCGAGATGGGTCTCGGTGGCTTCTTCTACCGTTTGATCGGTGGCAATCGCTTGAATCCAGGCGTTGCGCGCATCGGCTTCGTAGGTTTCGGCGATGTAATATACAAACGCGTAGGCTTGTAGAATGGCAAACTCTTCACGCTCCGCGATCACGACCGGGCGCGTCTCCAGGTCTGCCCACGCAAAGAGGCGATCTTCAGCCGTCTCAGGCGCGAGCGAGATGATCGCGACGGTATCAATAATACGGTTGCGGCGGCTCTGCGTGCTGAACCGCATTCCGCCATATTCGACGATGCCCTGTCGCAGCCACCAGGGGAAGTTTCCATACATGCCCGCACTCATTTCGTACAGGAGAAAGTGCGTTAGTTCACGCGCCACATCAGGTTCGTGCGGTGCCATGTCATTCTGGCCGAGTGGGATTTTGATCGCCTCGCCCGGTTCGTTCCACCGTGTGATGCCGTGCTGCGAGATGCGTGTCCAGTTTTGCAGCATGATGGGCGTAGCGTACATTCTGATATGCGCAGTGTGATCCGGCACAAAGCCGAACTCGTATGTAAGGCCCTGGTAGAGGCTGGGCAGATACTCGATCACGATGGAGGCTTGATGGGTGTTGTCAACGACATCGTTGGCGAAATAGTAGAAAGTCATGCCGTCCAGTTCAACGGTCTCCCAGAGTTCGCCCCCCAGTTTCCAGGTGCCGTCTTCGCGATAAAACACAACGGTCACGGTTGCGCCGCCCGCCGAGCCGTCGTCGGTGCGTCCTTGAATACGCCAGCGAAAGGTCATGCGTGCTTCGGCAGTATTCAGCGTGTTGGAGCGAATGTTGTAGAGTTCAATGTCGAAGATTTCCAGCGGGTGCGCGAGCCAATCGTGTGCCCAGGCGGTATGGTCTGCCAAAAAAACCGGATCGTCATCCCACACATACGCCAGGTAGCCATCGAGATCGCCGGTCCGCACAGCTTGTTCCAACTGCGCGATGGACCGGTTGAGGTCCAGTTCCACATCGTTGCCCGGCGTGAAAGTGGCTGTTCTGCGTGGGGCGGATGTGGGTTGCGCAAACAGTGTGCTGGCGGCCTGAATGCTTTCTTGGTCTGAGGTGGGGGGCGGGGCATCCTCCGCTTGTTGGCAGGCGGTCAGGGCTACACTGATCAGGAGCAAGACACATAGAATACGCCAACGCAGAGTCATGCTATTGCTCTCCAGAGATTATGTCGCTCAATTCCTTTACCGTTATACGAGGATGGTCTCCAAGTTGATCAGCATCGGAATGATCTAGCTGGTACAAAAACTCGCCCGCCGGGTGAGGCGGACGAGTTGCTACGTTGTTATGCGTAACCGTGTGGGGGCCGCGCGTCACAGTTCCAGATAATCGCGCAGCGGGTGGCTGCGGTTGGGATGACGCAGTTTGCGCAGCGCCTTCGCTTCAATCTGGCGGATGCGCTCGCGCGTGACGCCGAAATGCCGCCCCACTTCTTCGAGCGTGTGTTCCTGCCCGTCACTAAGCCCAAAGCGCATTTCCAGCACTTCGCGTTCGCGTTGGTTTAGCACCGCCAGCGCCCCGCGAATCTGCTCCTTGAGCAGTTGCCGTGCGGCAGCATCCACCGGACCGGGAATATTGTCATCCGGGATAAAGTCTGCTAACCGGCTGGTGGAGTCATCCGTCCCGACAGGCATTTCCAGCGACATCGGCTCTTGCGAGATGCGCAGAATGCGCCGTACTTTGATGGCCGCGCGACGCAATTTGCGCGCCAACGCGGGATCGAGCTTCGTGCCCCGGTCCCATACTTCGCGCACGGCGTGCGTTTCTTCTTCGCTCAGGAATTCCATTTCCAGCGCGATTTGCTCGGTAGAGGGTTCCGTACCGAGGTTTTGGGTCAGATCACGTTGCACACGATGCAAGCGGTTGCTCGTCTCGAC
>CBEVZO010000847.1:0-2131 GCA_965554365.1 uncultured Anaerolineae bacterium | reverse complement strand
CCCTCTCCATCCGAGACTGTTCAATCTCGCTGGCGCTCGATAGAACCTATGGAGAGGGGGGAAGGTGCGGCGAGTACCCGCCTGACTCCCCCTTGCTCCATCTCGGATGGGGAAAGGGGGTTGGGGGGATAGGGGCCGGTTTTCAGGCCACCACGATTTCCGTCTTAATTTCTTAAAGCGCATGAGCGTCCTTTGATTTTATGTAGCTGCGGGGTTCACTCCGCAGCGATTGACACGATCACACACATGCAAAAATCCCCACTCCATGCGCTGAAACGGGGACTTATAAATGCAATCGGTGCTGCAACCAATGGGGCAATCAACACACGCGCGACCTCACGTCGTCTGGCGTTCCTCACCGTCGATCCACTGCACATCGGGCGGCGCTTCGACCGGCAGCGTGAAGTAGAAGGTCGATCCCTCGCCGAGCTTGCTTTCCACACCCAGTTGACCGCTGTGCAATTCCACCAAACTCTTGACGATAGCAAGGCCGAGGCCCGTGCCCTCGATAGCATCGGTTTCGGCGGTGCGCACACGGTAGAAACGCCCGAAAATCTGCGCCTGATCCTCTGGACTGATGCCTAAGCCATCATCCTTGATCGACACCTGCACGGCCCCGCCGAGACGCTCTACCATGACCGTGACATAGCCTTCGGGCGGCGTGTACTTGATCGCGTTACTGACGAGGTTGGCGACAAGCTGCGTCAGACGGCTGGCGTCAGCGGGAACCAACGGCAGATCACCGGAAATATCAACCGCCAGCTTCATCGCCTTTTCGCGTACCTGCATCTCGAAACGGTCTGAGACTTCACGCACCAGCGCGTCGAGATTTACCAGACTATAACGCAGCGTGATGCCGCTTTCGATACGCGCCAGATCGAGCAAATCGTCGATCAAGTCGCGCATGTGATTCACCGCGTTGTGGACACGGCTCAGATATTCCTGCCCCGGCTCGTTGAGCGGGTTGGTCATCGCGATCAGGTCCACATAGCCCAGGATCGATCCCAACGGATTCTTGAGATCGTGCGAGGCCGTCGCGACCAGTTCGTTCTTGAGTTGCTCCGTTTCTTTGAACGGCGTAATGTCATGTGCAACAATCGACCAGCCAATTTCCGGGGCGGGCACGACGCTGACATGCAGTGTTTTCTCTTCCTCAGTCGCGATCTCCGCCGCCATCGAACGATTGATGCTCATGGCACGCTCAAAGAGTTCGTTGAGGTCAGTATATTTGTGGCGGAAGACCTGTGAGAACGGGCGGCCCACATACTCTTCTTTGGTAGGCAGATGTAATAAATGCAGCGCAGCCTGGTTGACCAGCACCAGATTCTTCTCATGATCCACCACGATCACCGCGTTGGTGATATTGCTGAGAATGATCTCTAGTTTGCGGCGCTCACGTTCGGCCTCGGCATAGAGATTCGCGTTATCAATGGCAGCAGCGGCACGAGACGCAAGACGCTTCACAAACGCCATGTTCTCCGGTGTGAAGGCATTGGCGCGCTGACTTTCCAGCGAGATCACGGCGATCACGCGGTTCTCACGCGAGACAGGCACAGAAAGCTGCGACTTTGTGCCGGGAGCGATCTCGACATAGGCCGCATCCTGGGTCACATCTCCCACAATCTCGGCCTCGTTCGTCGTTGCCACGCGCCCGGTAAGCCCGCGCTCCAACGGCCAGGAACCTTGTTTCAACTTCTCCCATTGTTCCGAGCCATAGCCGTAACCGGACACGAAGTGCATTTGCTGCTTGTCATCCTCAACTAACGCCACAGTAGCAGCATCCGCCCCAGTGAAACGCAGCGCCCAGTCGAGCGTCAGGTTCAGCACGCGCTCCACACTGAGCGTGAAGTTGAGTTCGCGGTTGATGCGACTCAGGATTTCGAGTTCTTGTACGCGGGAGTTCAGACGATCATCGGTGTGCTGGTAGAGGCGCGCATTTTCCAGCGTAACGGCAATGTATGCGCCCAATGTGGCGAGCAGCGATTGTTGTTCGGGCGCGATAGCGCGATCCGTCACGCTGTTGTCGGCGATAATCACGCCCTTGAATTTCTGATCGCCCACCGTCAGCGGCAGCGCGAAGAACCGTTTGAGGTTGAGTGTGGTGAACACCCAGTTGAAGCGCGTTTGCAGC
>CBEVZO010000846.1:0-2140 GCA_965554365.1 uncultured Anaerolineae bacterium | reverse complement strand
GGGGAGGGGCTGATCCGTCACTGCATCAAAACCAATGCAAAACGTTAGAACCAGTCCTTTTCCCTTCAAGCGCCCCCCCTCTCCAACGCTTGCGCAGCAAGTTTCTTGGCCGGGAGAGGGGGTTAGAGGATGAGGTTGGGTCTTGATCATGTTCCGCTTAATTGAAAGAGCGACCCTTCTTTACGCCTTTTTCCCAGAACGCGAATAGCTCACCGACCGAGCGTCCCTCGTGGTTGCACAGGATGGCATCACCCAGCACAGGCGCGACAGATTGTTCGCGCAGATTGGGAATAGCCTCTTCAGCGTGCGGCGCGAAGACCGTATCGGTCGTGACAATATTGCTCACACAGTCTAGCGCGTTGAGGTTGGCAACCGCGTCGCCGGTGAACAGCCCGTGCGTGCAGGCGAGACAAAAATCACGCGTGCCGAACTGCTGCAAGGCTTGCACAATCTCGACCATCGTGCCACCGGTTGCAATCTCGTCGTCAATCACAATCGCGCGGTGCGGCGGGTTATCGGGATCAATGCCCAGCACGGACGTGATCTCGACTTCGGTGTCGGTGTGGCGCACCTTTGTGCCAACCGCCAGCGAAATGTCCAGCGCGGAGGCCAATTTCATCGCTTGCTTGGCATACCCCACATCCGGCGAGACTACCACTGTGCCGGTGAGGTCCTGCCGCTTAAAATAGGCGACCAGCACGCTGAGACTGGTCAAATGGTCGAGCGGCACGTCAAAAAAGCCGTGTACCTGCGGTGAGTGTAACGCCATCGAAATGGCGCGATCTGCGCCCGCAGTCTCGACCAGTTGGGCGACGAGCTTGGCAGCGATTGAGATGCGTGGGGCGTCCTTTTTGTCGCTGCGCCCATAGGCATAATAGGGGATCACTGCCGTGACGCGTCGGGCATCGCCGTGCCGGGCGATATCGAGCATCATCAATAATTGCATCAGGTGGCGGTGAACGGGGGCGGTCAGGGACTGGATGATGTAGACATCCTTGTTGCGCACGCTATCCCCCAGTTGGATTTGCAGCGTGCCATGCGAAAAGCGTTGAACGCGCGTGGGCCGCAGCGGAACACCCAGGTAATCACACACACGTTGGGCCAGCGGTTCATTAGCTGTCCCGGAGAAGATATACAAGTCGTCTTTGGTGGTCAAGCCATCCTCCTTGGATTGTGGGTAGCGCCTCCACCGGACGTTGTTTCCGTCTACTTTACCGGGCCTGCGCGATTCCGCAAGGGATTCTCTATAGAAATCCCTAAATAGCGCCGAAAATTCAAGCGGCGCTATAATGAAAGCATGACCAATCTCTTACAATCAGCGCTGAGGAGTGCTTCATGAATGCTGTGCGCCCGATCCAGTGGCCTGCCGATCAGAACGCGATCCTCGATCATATGCGCGTGGTCTATAGCGCCGAGGATTATGACACGCTCGCCACCGCGTATGGACATACCCCCGCGTTCGATCCAGCGGACTGCTTTGTCATTGATGGCGACAAAGGCAAAATTGCCGCGCACGGGATGTTGATCCCGCGCCATGTGCAAATCGGGATGAGCGTGCTGCCCACTGCCGAGATTGGCGCGTTGAGCGTGTTGGACGAGTATCAGGAACATACGCTAGAACTCGCGCTGCTGGATGCGCTCCATGGCCGCATGGCGGAACGTGAGGATGTGTTGGCGCTGGCGTTTGGCGATCCGGTGTTGTACGAGGGTTGGGGCTACGTCGCGGCGGCAGGGCTGTATCTGACCCGCTACGAGTCGCTGATCACGCTCGATCAGGCGCTCAATGCGGGGCAATGGGATATGCAGCGCAGCTACGACCGGCGCACGACGCTGCGGCTCGGCGCGAGTAACCAGCCTGTGATGGTGCGGCGGTTTTACCTCAATGATCTTCCGGCGGTGCAGGTGCTATACGCGGCAGACAGCGCACGCGGCCATTATCTGTTGGCGCGCGACGAGGCGGCCTGGACCTGGCAGATCGATCACCTGACACATATGGGGCGCAACGAGCCGGATGATTTTCTGGTCGCGGAGGTGGAGGGGCAGATCGTGGCGTATGTGCGGTTGGTCACGCAGGAACCCGTGAACCAGTTCCGGGGCGCGCAAGCCGTCCCGTTCAGCGTGATCGAGGCGTGCGGCGCGC
>CBEVZO010000845.1:0-2140 GCA_965554365.1 uncultured Anaerolineae bacterium | reverse complement strand
CGTGATTTGCGTCGGGTCACGCGCGCATGTTACCATGTGGCATTCAAATTTTCTCTACTACACCACATTGAGGGAGCCTGTGCCCCAACCCCCGACAACTAAAAAACGCTGGCGCACCCTGCCGTTGATCCCTCCGGAGATCGACGAGCAGTTAAGCGCATATCATCCGGTAATGAGGCAGGTGCTTCATAACCGAGGGCAGGGCACCGCTGACAAAGCGCGTGTGTTCCTGGAGGGCAGCGACGATGTGCTGCATAATCCCTTTTCGATGCATGGCATGCCGGCTGCCGTTGTGCGTATCCGGCAGGCGATCAAGAAAAGGGAGTTGATTGTTGTCTACGGCGATTTTGACGCGGACGGTATAACCAGCACCGCACTGCTGACGCAGGCGCTTGAGGCGCTTGGCGGGCGCGTAAAGCCGTACATTCCCAATCGCGTAGATGAGGGCTATGGGCTGAATGAGGGTGCGCTGCGGACCTTGTATGAGGGCGGCGTGCGTCTCGTGATCACGGTGGATTGCGGCATTCGCTCGGTGGAGGAGATCGCGTTTGCGAACGATCTCGGCCTGGATGTCATCATCACCGATCACCACTCCGTCGGCGAGCAGCTTCCCGCCGCGCTGGCCGTAATCGATCCCAAGATTGACGCAAAACTACGCCTGGAAGAAGGCCGCACCAATGGCTATCCTGAGGATATGCTGGCCGGTGTGGGTGTGGCGTATAAGCTGGCTGTCGCGTTGTTCATGGCAGAGGAGGAACAGTCGCGTCGTCGAGTGAACTTCAAGCTCGATGATTTGCTCGATCTCGTGGCGCTGGGCACAGTGGCCGATCTCGCGCCGTTGGACCGCCTCGAAAATCGCGAATTGGTGCGACGTGGGTTGGAGGTACTCAACCGCGCGCAGCGTCCGGGCATTTACGAGTTGGCGCAGGTGGCGCGTGTGGAGCCGGGCAAGATGAGTACGACGAGTATCGGCTTCATGCTCGGCCCGCGCATCAACGCGGCGGGGCGGCTCTCAGACGCGATGATCGCCTACGATCTGCTGGTGTCTGATATGCCGCGTGCCGGTCAAATTGCGCACCAGTTGCAGGACCTCAACAAGGACCGGCAAGAGTTGACCATGGCGGCGGTGGAGATAGCCCGTGAACGTGCGTTGGTCGAAGCAGAGGCCGACGCGCCGCTGATTTTTGCTGCTGATGCGGGCTTCGAGCCGGGCATTGTCGGGTTGGTCGCCGGACGGTTATGTGAGGAGTTTTATACGCCAGCGGTCGTGTTAGAGATGGGCGCGGAAGAATCACGCGGGTCGTGCCGCAGTATGCCGGAGTTCAACATCACGCGGGCGTTGGATGAGTGCGCTGAGTTGCTGGTGCGGCATGGCGGTCACGCGCAGGCGGCGGGATTCACGATCCGCAATGAGAATATTGCCGCACTGCGTGAGCGTTTGGTTTCGCTGGCGGCGACGGCGTTGGCCGGGCGGGACTTGCGTCCGACGGTGGATGTGGACGCCGAAGTACCGTTTGATTTCCTGACGATGGAGTTGGCGAAGGTGCTGGCGATGTTGGAACCGACTGGGGCGCGCAATCCCCCGCCGGTGTTGCTGACGCGGCGGCTGCGCGTGGTGGATTATCGCCGTGTGGGGCACGAGGGTCGGCATCTGCGGCTCAAGCTCGCCAGCGGATCGCGTGTGATCGATGGGATTGCGTTTAAGCAGGGCGATTGGGCGGACCATATGCCGCAGTATGTGGACGCGTTGTATCACCTGGAAATCAACGAGTGGAACAACTTCATCAAACTGCAACTGAATGTGCAGGATTTGCGCTCGGCGACGAGTACGGGTGATCCCGCGTAGTGGCGTGAACCTGCCACAACTCGTGCTGGATGAAGATGCACGTTCCGGTGGAGTGAATTGGCTCATGCTATTGTTGGGAAATCAGAAAAGACATAATGGGACACGGATGAACGCAGATTAACACGGATCAAAAACGAAAAAAAATCCGTGCAGAAAAACAAGAACATGATGCGGGGGCGTGCCGAGTTGCGCGCCCTGATGTTGTACAGGAGGCCGCGCACGACAATGCGTATACCGATGTTAAAACGCTTACAACCGCCGCATGTCACGCTGGCGGCGATGCTGCTCATGGCG
>CBEVZO010000844.1:0-2146 GCA_965554365.1 uncultured Anaerolineae bacterium | reverse complement strand
GACACGCCCCAGCAGATCGTCTTCGAACACCACATCAATATCGCTGCGTGGATTGCTGTCACCGCGCAATACCACACCACCTGCCACAACCGACATCACGCGATGCACGATGCGCTCAGAGCGAATATCCCAGTTCACCGGACGCTTGTACATCACAACATCACCGGGGTGCAGATCAGCGAGCGTAGCCGGCTCCAGACACAGCCAGTCCCCATCACGGAATGTGCCTAACATACTTTTGCCGGAATAAAACACGCGCGATGACGTATCCGCCTCGACTGCCTGGGCCATGAAGCTGTGCTGCGCCGGCGCAAAACACGAATCAGTCATGGTCAAACTCAGCATCAATGATCTTCCAGAAATCGGGCGATTTACGGAAGTGGAGCGTGTAGCCGGGGATGGTACGCGCGATGTCGGAGGCGGTACGAAAGGCATCCCCGACCATCGCATCCGGCAGTTTGGGTACGGAGGGCGTTTGCATCATACCCTCGAACAACAACCGGGCGGTTTGCCGTTGCGACAGCGGCTCCAGGTAGTTGGTGGTATCTTGCACCAGGTGGAAAATACCGCGCAACGGTGGGCGTATAGCTGTCCAGCCCTCAGGCGGCAGCTTCACAGTAGGCATCCCCGCCAACCGGTAGTTGTGTGTTGCATCGGAAATCACAAATGTCAGTTCGTCAGCAATCACCGGCAGACCAATTTCCGCACTGAGCAGGGCGGCGGTAGATTTCCCTGCTCCAGATTTCCCCATAAACGCATACCCGGCGTATCGCGTGCGCGCGACGGAGGATGCATGCAGCAGCAGACCTTGTTGGTTGACATGCCACCACGTCGCCAGATTGGCACAATAGCCCTACAGACCATAGGCGCTGATGAATTTCTTGCTGACGATCAGGCCATGCAGCTGTAGTGTGGCATCATCAGGAGAAGTCCAAGAAAACCCAAACGGTCGGTGCGGAAATTCCTCCAATCGCGCTGTGCCGCGTACCTCATATACAAACGACCACAGGTTGTGAAACTTCAGCCATGCACGCTGCACAACATCCGGCAAACCGGATACGGAAAACTCTGGCGGCGGGATATCACCCAGCGCGACGAAAACGTGTCGGCGTTCAGCACCATCGGGCGGAACTGTAAACGGTGCACCGCCATACTTTTCCTGGAAACGTGCGACAATTACCGCTGCGTCGTCCTGACAAGCATGGATTATAGCGCACCAGCCCGCTAGATCAAGCGCGATACCCAAGGGTTATATCCTTACTGTTTGCGTAATCCACAACGCACAGCCATCGCCTGCTGTGAGGCAGGCGATGGCGTAGGCTCGTACGTTCATTTGCCACTAGCAAAATACCTACGGGGTGTTAATGTCGGCAAAGTTCCCGGTCGGGTTGCATTGAACAGCCGTAAACCCAGCCGACTCACATGTTGGAGACGAAGCCGTGTTGCCGGTTGTAATGCAATCGCCTGCCGTAAACCCGGTGCTACCACAGACACCAGCCAGACCGCCATTCGGTGTACAACTCCCTACTGCGGTGCCGGAGCTGCAGGCCTGGACTTCTCCACGTGCGCCGCTGCCCAGATCGTTAGCTTCTGGTTTTTCGTATTTTTTCCCCATGATATACTCCTCTATGACGATAGTTTTGGTGATACGATGTGACTAATATGCTTCTGCGGCCACTGGCACTGCCAGCCTTGGCGTAATGCGTCGTGAATCAGGGAATAGCTGAGCTTTATCTGCCATTTCACAGAACCAGTGTGGCGCGGTGATACTGCCCCCAGTGAAGTGATTTTCGGCAGGGCAGTACCCGGCACAACGGTCATGGAAAATGCAGTCTGTGCAAATGCCGGTCAAGTTGCGGGGCAGATCCTCGCGTATCTTTTTGAGGGTGGGATGATGCGCCCACACATCGGCCAGACGATCCTCACCCAATTGCCCATAGATCAGTTCTGGTACCTGCATGCCGATTCCACACAAAGCTAACTGACCGGTGTGCAGAATACCAATGATAGATTTGACCCCGCATGAATAATAGTGGGGCTTTGCCAGACGCGCTAAGCTGGAAAAGGCCATCGGCCAACTATAGTGCAGGTAGACCCGCGTACTCTGTTGCAACTCATCTTCTACCCAATGCCCCAGCTCGATTAA
>CBEVZO010000843.1:0-2146 GCA_965554365.1 uncultured Anaerolineae bacterium | reverse complement strand
CAGGTAGAGCAACGTTACGCCCACATACCGGACATCGATCACGAATTGCGCGATGGCTTCCCAAGCGGCGATCATACCTGCGCGCGGCGGCGTTTTGGTCCTCATCCGTGCATCAGCCTTTTATGCAAAGCGCAGCACACGCGCCCAGGTGAACTGCACCAGTCCCGCCACAATAAAATAGAGCAACGCCCCTAGCAACAACACGACCTGGAAGCCGAACATCAGCGCGATCACCGACGCCAGCACACCTTCTAACGTTGAAGCGACAGCGTTCATGCCCCAGAACACAGGAATTCCTGCCGCGTCTTGATCTCCCGCGATCCGCAGCCCGCTGGAGAAAGGAACGCCCAACAAAAATCCCAACGGTAGCAACAAGATCACTGTAAGCACCGTGCGCAAAAACAACCCTTCAGACAGTGCCCCGGTGATCACCAGCGGATACACAAACGCCGCGATCAGCAGCCATACGGCAATCCCTGCCGCCGCCAGCACAATCACGCGGGAAAGCTGTGCCAGCGTAAAACGTTGACTGAACATGCTGCCCAAACCGCCGCCCAATAATAGCGCCCCCAGCGCCACAGAGAACGCACGGATCGGATCGCCAAGCAACAAGCGAAAATATTGCAAAAGCGTAACTTCAGCCAGCATAAAACCTGCGCCGAGCAACGCAAAGTAACACAACAGATCGACGCGCGCCCATTCATGCACCGGTTTCTTAGGCTGGAACGCCGCACCGACGATGAAGTATGCTGACGCCAGCAGCGCGCTCGCAATCAACAGCGTGCGCAGCGCAGTGGGCAGTCCTTGATCCAGATGATAGAAGAACGGCTGATCGTCAGTGGTCGGCGTGATGTTGTAATCCTCATACGCGTCGATGTACTCCTCGACACTCACCGATCCATCTGCCAGCGGCGCGAAGAAGTCTTCCCACACATAGGGAATGTACTGTGGTTCCAGACCACGCAGCACCGAGGGTTGTGTGAGCAACAACACCTCTTCCTCGGTCCACGCCGTACGCTTAACCAGCAGCACCGCAGGCGAGATCGTCGGATCCGGGCCGGGCTGATACACCAGCACGATATGCCGCAGCGCCTCAGCGATGGTCATGCCTTCATCTTCGAGCGCTTGCAACGTGGTCATCAGTAAACGCAAGCCGTGTACACTGCTGTGCATCACCACGCCCAAACGCCCTTCGTCCGACAAGCGATCCCAGTACGCGCGCACCGCCTCGGCGGTAAAGGCGTAACTCTCAGCGAGCGCCGACGTGCCCGGACGCGCCGCCTGACTGTAGACAAAGTTTAGATAGATAAGATCAAACTGTTCGTTGCTGCGATCCACAAAGTTGCGTCCATCCGCGACCACCGTAGTCACGTGGGGCAAATCAAAGATCGCACCGTTGAAATCGGCATAGTCGCGGGTGACATCCACCATCGCCGGGTTGATTTCCACCGCTATGATTTTCTCCGCACCGGCGATCTGCGCCATCACCACATCATAACCCGCCCCCGCCCCAATGATCAGCGTGTTGGGCGCTGGTTCCATATTGAACGGGAGATAGGCGACTTCCTCGGTAATCCACGCATAGGTTTCCGGGTCGGCAGCGGGATCGTAACGCAACATAATGCTGCCCGCTCCCGCGTCTGTAAACACAAAGTGCGCGCTAGCGTCTCTTGTTTGTACCACATCGATCTGCGCAAACGGACTCCACTGCGTGTCAATAATAGCAGCTTCCCGCGCCGGATCGTTGAGGATATGCACCATCGTTTTATCAAGCGGTGCATCAACCTGTGCAGCAGGATCGTACGCAATCCAGTCCTGGCTGCGGTTGAGTCCGGCAAACACCGCCAACACACCAATTAACACCACGCCACTCAGCAACACACGTCGCGCGCCCGTAAGCAGCAGCGCCGCGCCACCCGCGAAAACGCCCAGCGCGATCATCGTGCCAAACGGGCCGAACACAGTGATTAGCAACGGACCAAGCACCAGCCCGCCCGCTGCCCCTAACAGATCAGCGCCATAGATGAAGTTGCTGTGCGCGGTGTAACGCGTGTAAACCAGCGCATTGATCCATCCGATCAGCAAGAACGGAGCCAACGCCACCGCAATCACCACCGACTCCACGATGAGGGCCGAGATGACCATG
>CBEVZO010000842.1:0-2158 GCA_965554365.1 uncultured Anaerolineae bacterium | reverse complement strand
CTGAGGCTTGAGCCGCACAGCGCATCTTTGAAGAAGATGACATCGACTCGTTTTCGGCGGCGTACCAGATCGTTTGCTACACGGTTGACAATCGCATGTGCCCCATGCGTTGGTTGGTTGCGGATCGCGCCGTCTAAATGACACCATACACCAAACTCATGTGCCATCGACGGACGCTCAGAAATATTGATACTATTTCCCTCTCCCCCCTTGACTTCAAGCGCCGCGAAGTAGCTCAATTCGCCATGCTGCTCTACCGTGACCGAAAAATCATAGCGTTCGCGACTGCTTAGTTGTTCATAATCCACAATCAGCGACCGCTGCCGAAGTTGCGCCAAGATTGTGCCAACATATCCCTCG
Source organism: uncultured Anaerolineae bacterium (assembly GCA_965554365.1). GTDB lineage: Bacteria > Chloroflexota > Anaerolineae > Aggregatilineales > Aggregatilineaceae > CAYRNY01. The sequence goes on along the minus strand of CBEVZO010000842.1, from coordinate 1,798 downwards.
CGTTGGGTGGTTGAGGATGCAACGAAACTCCCGCGTATACTTTCCACCGCTGAGCGGAACACGAGATTGCCATTATAGTCGGAAGGTTGAATATCATGTTCGAGCAACACGTCGGGATGCAACTCGTCCAAATTGGCTAGCAAATCAATAGCCGGTTGCACTTGTGCAACAACATCGTCATTATGTCTACATGGTAGCATTTTGCGCATCCGATTTCATAACTGTCCCCACTCCCAAATTATCGCCCGCGTCCGACATCGCCGTTCAGATGCGCGCCGGGACGCTGTTGGTTCGCCTGTTGGCTGATCTGCCGCGAGACGTTGATCATCAAGCCGACACCTGCCAGCGCCGCCACGAGGCTCGACCCGCCAAAGCTGATGAATGGCAGCGGAACCCCCGTCGGCGGGACGAGGGCCGTCATCACGGCGATGTTGAGCATGGCGTCATACGCGAGCCAGCAGGTGACGCCTGCCGCCAGCAAGCCGCCGAAGGCGTCCGGTGCATGGCGCGCGATCACGAAGCCGCGATGGAACAGCACGACGTATAGCACGATCACGCCGAATGCGCCGAACAGTCCCAACTCCTCCCCGATGATCGCGAAAATACTATCGGTGTGCGGGAAGGGCAGGTTGTTAGCGAACTTCAACTCGCTTTCGCCCAGACCCACGCCGAACAGTTCCCCGTTGATGAACGCGGCGACAGCCTGCTGCACATGGTCGCTGGCTTGCGTGAGGTCCTCGACCTGCTTCCAGTAGTTTTCCAGGCGGTCGCGCGCATACTGAAAGCGCATGATCATCTGCCAGCCGGTGACGCCCATCACGCCACCGATGAAGATCAGTTGGAGCAAATCCGCCCCAGCGATGAAGAACATGCTCAGCGATGTCGCCAGGATGCTCGCTGCCGTGCTGAGATCGGGTTGCAGCACGATCAGGAACGCGATGGTCCCGACCAGTACGCTGAACGGCAGAATCCCGTAGAAAATGTTGCGCAGCCGGGCGCGTTTGGCCGCCAGCCACGCTGCCATGTAGAGTACGACCGTGAATTTCGCCAACTCGCCGGGCTGCAACGATCCGCTGATCAGCGCGCGTTGCGCCTCGAAGCGCTCCTCACCGAATTGCAGCACCGCGACCAACAGCAGGATCACGCCGAGCATCATCGGGACCGCCAGTCCGCGCCAGATATGGTAGTCGATGCGCGCCAGGATTACGGCGATGATTATGCCTACCACCATCGAGCGCGCCTGTCGGATGAAGAAATAGGTCGTGTTGCTCGAATCACCCGTGACCTGATAGCTCACGTCAATTGACGCGCTGTAGACCATCAGCAATCCGACCGCGCACAACGCTGCTGTCACCAGGACGAGGTACAGGTCCACGCCGACCGCGTAAGCGCCGCGTGCCTGATCGGTCCGGCGCGGACGTGGGACCGGTGCAGCGATGGCGCGTCCGCGTGTCGCAGGGCGCTCGAACGCCTCGGAGTAATCGAATTCGTCGTCTTCGACGTATTGTGGCTGGTCAGACATAGTGTCAGCTTTCAGCGATCAGCTTTTAGCAGTTAGTGGTTGGCGTATTCGGTTTTTATCCTACCATATCGTAACGCTCTTGTCGGCGCTATTGCTGCGTCAATTCCTTGAATCTTTGCGCGATTCGTGCCATATCCTCGTGATAGTCGCTTCTGCGTTCAGAATCTGTTTTCTTTCCCCATCGGTCTGGGTAGTGAATGAAAGCATAATGCTTTATGTGTTCAATCGGTGGCAGTTTCCAACTGTGTTTTTGGGCAAGATTTCGTATACATTTCT
>CBEVZO010000841.1:0-2161 GCA_965554365.1 uncultured Anaerolineae bacterium | reverse complement strand
GGTCCGAACAGCGCGGAGGGCTGCGCAAACACGCCTCACCGTTTGTGACAGCCCCCGCAACGTGCAAGACTGCTGCACAGCACGCCGCGCACACCAACACCTACCATCTGCCCCATCGCCGCCCAAACGGTCGCCAAAACAAGGGACGCAGCCACAGTCGCGGACCAAACCACACCCCCCGCCTCGAACGCCTCATAAGCCCCGGCGGATGGTGATACATCCGGTGCGGCCCGCCGTGCATTCCCATCCCATGCCGGCCTCGCATACACCACCTCCCAATTTTCACACGTTGACTAGCTGCCATTATGCGCACAAGCTGTGAGGAGCAGATGATCGGTCTGTAAACAATCTGCAAATTCGACAGTACACCACAAACCACTTGGTGCTACCACCCTGATCAGCGTATAATCTGCGCACGACGCGCATTACATCAACGTTTATTGGAGGAATCATGCTGCTTCGAGCGCTACATACGCCGCTGCGCCTGGGCGTGGCACTGATCGCGGCACTGCTGCTGGGGGTAATCCTGGCGGCGTGCGGCGGTGATGACGACAAAGACGATCAGCCAGACTTGCCGGAGCATCACTTCGACAAATCCGCGCTGGACTACAACGCACACGCACCAGATTTCGAACTGCAAACGCCCGATGGCGACACCGTCGCGCTGGCAAGCTATCTGGAGCGCGAACAACCCGTGCTGTTGTTTTTCCACATGGCCGGTGGTTGACCGCCTTGCCTACAACAGATCGTTGATCTGGAAAATGATCCGGGCTGGCAAGTCCTCAACGTAGATATTCTGAGCATTGCCCTTGATTCTGCTGCCGAACAAACCGCTTCGCGCACCGAATACGGCATTCAATCTCCCATGCTAATCGACACCGGGGCCGTTGTCTCGACCGCCTACGACGTGATGCAGTGGGCCTCCGGCACAGGCGAACCGGGCCACACCTTTGTGCTAGTGGATCAATTCGGTCATCTCGCGTGGCTGCGTGACTACGGCGCGGCGGATAACGGCGGCTCGATGTATGTGCCGGTGAACGAACTTGTCGCCGCTGTGAACCAGAGTCTGCAAGCCATCGCAGAACACTAACCGTCTGATCTCTCGTAAGGGCATATGACCACCATGCGCCCTTACCTTCCCTACCTGTATTGCGCTACGGAATCAACACGATCTTGCCCTTGCTCTGCCGCGACTGAATGTAACGGTGCGCAGCAGCAGCCTCCGCCAGCGGGAACGTGCGGTCGATATGCACCGTAAGCTGCCCCGCCTCGATCCACCCAAACAACGCAGCGGCGGCGCGGTGGAACAGATCGTGCTGATCCCACAAATTTGCCAGATTCACGCCCATGACACCCTTATTCGCGTTCGCCAGCGCGGGCGGATTAAACGCGAACCAGGGAATCCCCGCCACAAAGCGCAGCACCGCCGGGATCGAGCGCGTCGGCTTCGGAGTGAGCGCCGTCACGCCGGAACACACTAACCGTCCCAGCGGTGCGAGCGCCCGGTAACTCTTGAGCCACGAACGACCGCCCATCGTATCCAGCGCCACGTCCACACCGCGCCCATCCGTGAGCCGCTTGATCTCGCGCTCAAAATCCTGCGCATTGTAGTCAATCGCGTGCTGCACGCCCTGCGCCCGCAAAAAGTCATGCTTGGACGCGGACGCGGTGCCGTAGATTGTCGCGCCTCGGATACGGCAGATCGCTACCGCCATCAATCCGACACCGCCCGCCGCCGCGTGAATCAGCACATGGTCGCCCGCCCGCACGCGTGCGAGTTCTACCAGCCCCATATATGCCGTGAAGCCCGCCACACATAATCCCGCCCCGGTCTGCGCATCGACCGTCGCCGGGCGCGGAATCGCCTGCGCCGCCGGGACACACAGCACATCGGAATAACCGCCGAATGTCGTCACGGCGATCACCTCATCACCGGGGGCGTGCGTGGTCACATCAGGTGCGACCGCATCCACCTGCCCCGCGACCTCGTACCCCGGCACATACGGGATGCGCGGCGCATCGGCATACAGCCCCAACCGCCCCACGACATCCGCGAAGTTCACGCCCGCCGCCGCCACACGAATCCGCACGTCGCCCGGTCCCGGTTGCGGATCGGGTGTTTCACGCAGTTGCAGCACGTCGGGCGGTCCCGCTTTGGTGA
>CBEVZO010000840.1:0-2162 GCA_965554365.1 uncultured Anaerolineae bacterium | reverse complement strand
TCGTTTGTCCTGGTTTACCTTTTCATGTCTCATCAGTCAAAACCTCACCACTACCCGGGCTTTTACACATGAAAGAGTCTTACTCGTGACCGACGAACTGATTTTAGCGCTTGACAACGGCACACAGAGCGTTCGCGCGCTGCTGTTTGATCCACAGGGCACATTGGTCGCAAAATCGCGCGTGTTGATCGAACCCTACGTTTCGCCTAAACCCAACTGGGCCGAGCAAGACCCGGACTATTTCTGGCAATCGCTGTGTCAGGCGTGCCAACAATTGTGGACGCAGATAGATGTGCCTAAAAGCGCGATCAAAGGCGTGACGCTGACCACGCAGCGCGCCTCGGTTGTCAACGTAGACCGCGAGGGAAAGCCACTGCGCCCCGCGATCCTGTGGTTGGATCAGCGCCGCGCCGAAAAACTGCCGCCCGTCGGCGGGCTGTGGGGCATGGCGTTTCGTGTGGCGCAACTCAGCGATACCATCGCCTATTTCCAGGCTGAAGCCGAAGCGAACTGGATTCACCGCCACCAACGCGACATATGGGATCACACATACAAGTATTTGCTGCTCTCCGGGTATCTGACCTATAAGCTCACCGGGCGGATGGTTGATTCGGTCGCGAGTCAGGTCGGCTACATCCCCTTCGATTACAAACGTCAACAGTGGGCCAAACGCTGGGATTGGAAATGGCAAGCGGTAGCCGTCCCGCGCGAACACCTGCCAGAGTTGGTTCCCGCCGCCGAGCAGCTAGGCACGATCTCAGCGAAAGCTGCCGCAGCAACCGGTATCCCCGCCGGGCTGCCCTTGATCGCCGCTGCCGCAGACAAAGCGTGCGAAGTCCTCGGCTCCGGTTGCCTGGAACCGCACATCGCCGGGTTGAGCTACGGCACAACCGCCACGATCAATACCACACACCGCAAATACATCGAAGTGATCCCGCTGATTCCGCCCTATCCCTCGGCAGTCGCAGGTGCATATAGCCTGGAAGTACAGGTGTTTCGCGGGTATTGGATGGTCAACTGGTTCAAGAACGAATTCGGGCATCCTGAAACGCAGGTCGCAGAGGAACGCGGCGTGGAACCAGAAATGCTCTTCGATGATCTGCTGCAACAGGTTCCACCGGGATCGCACGGGCTGGTGCTACAACCCTACTGGTCGCCGGGCGTACGCGCTCCTGGTCCAGAAGCACGCGGCGCGATCATCGGATTCAGCGATGTCCACACCCGCGCACACTTCTACCGCGCGATCCTCGAAGGCGTGGCGTATGCGCTGCGCGAGGGCAAAGAACGCACCGAGCATCGCAGCAAAGTTCCGATCACCGAGCTACGCGTGTCGGGCGGCGGATCACAGAGCGACGGCGCGATGCAGCTCACCGCTGACCTCTTCGGGTTGCCTGCGACCCGCTCACACACCTATGAAACCTCCGGTCTGGGAGCCGCCATCGACGCGGCGGTGGGATTGGGGCTGCACCCAGATTTCAACTCCGCTGTGCGCGCCATGACGCACATCGGCGATGTGTTTGAGCCGGACCACGCCACCCACGCACTGTATGATGACCTGTTCCATAATGTCTATAAGAAAATGTACGGTCGGCTGCGCCCCCTTTACACCGCGCTGCGCACGATCACCGGTTAGCGACAGGTTCTCTAACCCGCAGCACCTTTCTTATAGGGTTCCTATGCCGTGTAGTTGCGTGGGCGCTGCCCACACAGCTACACTCGATACAGCGCATCGACATGGCATATGAAGGAGCAACCACACATGAACTACCGTCGTTTGGGGCATTCGGGCCTGAAAGTCAGCGAATTGAGCTTGGGCGGCTGGACCACATTTGGCGACAGCGTGACCGACCGTCAACTGACACGCGAGATTATCATCACGGCGCATGATAACGGGATCAACTTTTTCGACATCGCCGATATTTATGCAACGGGCGAAAGTGAACGGATGATGGGGCAGGTACTCAAGCTGTTCCCACGCCACACGCTCGTAATCTCCAGCAAACTGTTCTGGCCGATGAGCGACGACGTGAATGATCGCGGCCTGTCGCGCAAACACATCATGGAGAGCGTCGAGAAATCGCTTCAGCGCACCGGCACAGACTATCTCGATCTGTACTTTTGCCACCGCTACGACGAAGAAACGCCCCTGGAAGAAACTGTCC
>CBEVZO010000839.1:0-2163 GCA_965554365.1 uncultured Anaerolineae bacterium | reverse complement strand
GGCAGAGCAGCGCCCCTACGCGCGCACAAAATTGAGCGACGAATGAACCCTGTCCATTCTTGAACGTTGACGGGGGAGGAGGCGCGGTGCGCGCGTTAACACCCTCCCCGCCAGCGGGGAGGGCTGGGGTGGGGTCGCCTGCACAACCTAAGTGCCCTCAAATCCGAATGCACTCTTGGCATGAGGCCTGCTTGCACATCTAACAAAAACCATGCGAGAATTACCAATGAGATCGCGCGGTGCAGCCTCACCACCGAATTGCTGCAACCCCTTCTCGTGCGTCACGACAACATAAACACTGCAACCGATTGCACCATTACATAAATATCATATGGAGGAAATTGCATCATGCGTCTTCTGTCCCGTGTACTATTGTTATGTTTGATCATCGCGGCGCTGACCATTCCCCTCGCCGTGTTCCCCATTACGCCTGTGGCAGCGCAAGGCTGCGGCACGGCTCCGGCTCCGCGTCTGACCGTCGGACAAAGCGCGCGCGTCACCATCAGCAACGGTGTCGGCAACAATCTACGCTCCACCCCGAACGCGGGAGCCACCGTCCTCGGTGTGCTGCCGGATGGCGAGGTGTTCAGCGTGATCGGCGGGCCGCAGTGCGTGGAAAATTACTGGTGGTGGCAAGTCCGTCGCTCGGATGGACAAACGGGTTGGACCGCCGAGGGCGACGCCTCCGGCTACTGGATCGAACCCTGGCCCATCGTCGGCGCGTCACTGACTCCCGGCACGCGTCCCAATCTCCCCACGCTGAAAATTGCCTTCACCTCTGGTTATGAAGGCTATCTTGTGCCGCACACCATCGCCGCTGACGGAACCGCGCTCGAACCGCGCGGCGATATACCCGCCCTGGATGGTGAAGTCGTGTGGACCCAGGACGGTACGGGTCTCGCGTTCTCCGATGGCGATGATATCTGGATGCTGGGATTGTTCGACGCCGCCAACATCACCAACTCACCCGGCCTCGTGAACTCGCAACCGGCGATCTCCGCTGATGGCATGTCCGTCGCCTACGTGGTCCACAACGCGACCGAAACCGAGATTTACGTCAACTCGCTGCTGTATGGCACAGTGACGAACGTCTCCAACAGCCCCGCGAACGATATAGCTCCGACGTGGTCGCCCACTGGACAACTCGTGTTCACCTCCGACCGCGAAGGCAGCCGCGACCTGTTCATCGTTAACGCGGACGGTTCCGGGCTGGCGCGTGTTACGTCCACGCCTGGTCACACCGATGCGCCGGTCTGGTCGCCGGACGGCACGCAGATCGCCTACACCTTCACGGGCGGCGACGGCGTAGCCATGCTCAGTGTCGTGCGTCCCGGCGCTGTGCCGGTGGTCCTCAGCCCCAGCCACGCGACGCAAGACATCGCCTGGTCGCCGGACAGCACGCGCGTCGCCTACATTGCCGAGACTCCGGCTAACAGCGGGCGTTACGAAGTCTTCAGCGTCCGCACCAACGGCACGGACAACGTCCAATACACGACCAACGGCGCGCTCAAGATGGGCGTCACCTGGTCACCGGGCGGCGAATGGATCGTGTTTGCCGATAACTCGTCGAGCAACTTCGATCTTTACGCGATCCGCCCCAATGGGATCGGCCTCGTGCGCCTGACCGACAACCCCGGTATGGACGTGAACCCGGTGTTCCAGCCGTTGACCACGCCGAATCTGCCGGACGAAGGCGCTAGCGCGATCCCTGGCGGCGCTCCGGCGACGGCTCCCGGCGCAGAAGACCTGCTGCTGATCTACGACGCAACGATCCCGGTCTTCACCATGCAGAATACCTCCGGGCAGTCGCTCAACCTGGAACCGCTGACCTTTGTGGGTAATGGTGTGGTGGCGCCCGCCACGATCTGGCGCGACTATACCTTCTCGCCGCTGGACGACTTCAAGCACATCGGCTGCTTGATGCTCTGGCCGTTCGGCCTTCCTGAACAACCCTCACCACCGGAGTGTGGCGACGCGCGGCAGGGCTGGCTTGAGAACGAACTGTACATCTTCTGGACCGGTGGAACCTTCGACGTGTTGTACAACAACGTGGCCGTCGCTACCTGTCAGACGGCGGCGGGGCGCTGCACGGTCGATCTACCGTAATTCGTAGGGGCGTCAAGCTATTCGCAGAATAGCCGCAATACCGCTCTCGTCTGAATA
>CBEVZO010000838.1:0-2170 GCA_965554365.1 uncultured Anaerolineae bacterium | reverse complement strand
TCAGGGCAAAGAAACTCATCATAGGCGAAATCATATTTGTTACACTGTCGCCAATACGGTAAACAACCTGTGATAACTCAGGTGAATAGCCAAGCAGCATAAACATCGGGATAAAGTGATTATCGACAGTGGCGGCAACGTCAGCCTGGAAGAAGCGCACACTATCACCTGTCCGTTGCTGCTGATGTTGGGCCGCGAGGATACGCTCAACCCCGAACCGCTGGGGCGCAAGCTGGTCGAGCGCACGGCGCAGGGTAAGCTGCTGATATTCGATTGTGGACATCCGGTGCATCGCGAGCAGATGGATGCGTTTCGCCGCGCGCTGTTGGCACATTTGCACGCTGCACAAGCCTCTTAATCTGCCTATGCGTGATACTGAGTCGGTCACGGACGATTTTGCAGCCCCCGATCTGCATCCGCGCTGGAAGCCCTGGACCATCGGCACGGGCACGGTGCAGCAGGCGGATGCGACGCTGCGTTTAGAGCTACCACCGTCCGCTGACCGGCAGTACAGCGACGCACAAATCACCGATTATCAGGGCTTGGCCCGCCGCGATTTTCCCTGGCAGCCGCCGCTCCGTTTGACGGTGCGGGCGTGGACTTCACATAGCACCGCAGCGTTGCGCGGCACTGCCGGATTTGGTTTCTGGAATGAGCCATTCGTGCCGGTGGGTCAGCGTTGGCCGCGTCTGCCGCGCGCGGTGTGGTTCTTCTTCGGATCGCCGCCGAATGACATGGCGCTGGCGCGCGGTGTGCCGGGCAATGGGTGGAAAGCGGCGACGTTGGACGCGACGCGGCTTCCGCTTTTGTTGCTGGCTCCGCTCGCGCCACTCGGTTTTTTGTTCATGCACAGTCCGGCGCTTTATCGGGCGTTGTGGCCGGTTGGACAGTGGGCGCTGGGCGTCACTGAGGCGCGGCTGCCGGTTGATTTGGTGGAGCCGCACACTTACACGCTCGAATGGCGCACGGATGCGGCGATTTTCGCTGTCGATGGGACAGTTGTGTGCCGGGCATCCCATGCGCCGCGCGGACCGTTGGGTTTCATCGCCTGGATCGACAATCAGTACGCGGTGGTCACGCCGCAGGGCCGGTTCCGGTTTGGGCTGATTGGCACACACGAGACGCAGCGGTTAACGCTGGACCAGATCAGGATCGAGCCATTGCAGTCGGGGGAGTGAGCGTATGGAGCAACCTAAGCGTTTTGAGGGCAAAATCGCGCTGGTGACGGGTAGCAGTCGCGGCATTGGACGCACGATTGCGCGGCGTTTTGCCGCTGAGGGCGCAGACGTGGTGCTGAACTATTTCCGCAACCGTGAAGCCGCTGACGAGGCTGCCGCTGAGATTGTGCAGTTGGGACAGCGTGTGCGTGTCATTCGCGCGGATATGGGTAATGCGGAGGATGTCGAACGGCTGATCGATGAAGTGGGCGACACTTTTGGCGGACTGGACATCCTGATACACAACGCGGCGTCGGGCTATAACCGTCCGGTGATGGAACAGCGCGTCAAGGGCTGGGACTGGACTATGAACATCAATGCGCGGGCGGCGTTGTTCCTGGCGCAGCGTGCGGCTCCGCTGATGGTTCAGCGTGGCGGCGGCGCGATTGTGAATATGTCCAGTGTGGGCGCGCAGCGTGTGTTGCCGGAGTATGTGGTTGTAGGCGCGTCGAAGGCGGCGCTGGAAGCCGTCACGCGTTATCTAGCGGTGGAGTTGTCTCCGCAGCGGATTGTAGTCAATGCGGTCTCAGCGGGTCTCGTGCGTACGGACGCATTGAAGCATTTCCCGAATATGCGCGAGCAGATGGAAGAGGTATTTGCTCAGGCGGTGGAACGCACGCCCGCCGGTCAGGTGTTGACCGCTGAAGAAGTTGCTGCGGTAGTGGCGTTTTTGTGTTCGCCCGAAGCATTCATGATCCGGGGACAGACGATTATCATCGACGGTGGCGCGACGTTGGGTTTCTAAACGTTATATGGCACGTTGTTCAGTACGTTATGCGGCGTCGTCTGATTCCAGCGGCAGCCGGATGACAACTTCTGTGCCTTCACTGGGCACGCTGTCAAGCTGAATTTCGCCCCCATGTGCTTCGATCAGGCCGCGAGCCAGCGGTAGCCCCATGCCTGCGCCTTGCTGTTCGTTGCGTTCACGGTTGGACTGTACCAGAATCTCCCAC
>CBEVZO010000837.1:0-2171 GCA_965554365.1 uncultured Anaerolineae bacterium | reverse complement strand
GCGAGATTGAACCGTCTCGGATGGAGAGGGGGGACCGAGGGGGGTGAGGCCGTTCCGCGCACAACCGGATATCCGCGCTTATTTTTTAATCTGCATGAGCGTTATGTAGCTGCGGGGTTCACTCCGCGGCGCTCCCCACACCGCAGCGATCCTACCGCCCCGCGCCCAGACGCTCCGACGTGGCGACCGGCAGCACAAACGTGAATGTGCTGCCCTCACCGGGCGTGCTGTCCACCCATATCTCGCCGCTCATCATCTCGACCAGGCGCTGCGTAATCGCCAGCCCCATACCCGTGCCCCCGTACTGGCGTGTACTACTGCTGTCCACCTGGCGGAATGTCTCGAAGATCACGTCGCGATCCGTCTGGCTGATGCCGATACCGGTGTCGCTGACAGCGGTCTGAATGTGCGGACGCCCCTCGCGCGACACCTGTGTGCAGCGGATCGCCACCGTGCCCCCGTGCGTGAACTTGACCGCGTTGCTGATCAGGTTGTTCAATACCTGATACAGGCGCTCCGGGTCCACCTCGACGCGTGGCAGGTTGTCGGGAATGTCGATCACAAATTCAATGTCTTTTTCGTCGGCGCGTTGACGTGCCGCCTGCACTGCCGTCATGGCCGCATCCCCCACGCCGACCAACTCCAGATCAAGCTGCATCCGCCCCGCTTCGATTTTACTGAGATCGAGCAGGTCGTCGATCATGGTCAGCAGGTGATAGCCGTTGCGCCGGATACGTTCCAGCGCGGTGGATTGGCGCTCGCTGAGATCGCCGTAAATGCCGTCCATCAATGTCTCGCTGAACCCGATAATGCTGTTCATCGGCGTGCGGAGTTCGTGGCTCATCGTGGCGAGGAACTGGCTGCGCAACTGGTACGCTTCCGCGAGTTCGTTGGCGCGCTCCTGCAACTGGCGGAATAACAACGCGTTTTCGAGCGCAATTGTCGCCTGCGCGACCAGCGTTTGCGCGAGCAGCACATCACCCGGCACGAAGCGACGCCCCGCCTGATTGTCGGTCCAATCCACCACGCCGATCACCCGGCCCCCGGCGACCATTGGCACAAGCAACTGGGCGTGATCGCCGAGATCAGTCAATAACGTGCGCGTGGTGTCGTCCAGCGCCGGATCATCACGATAGATCAGCACCGGCGCGAGGGAACGAATCACCTCGCGCAGTTGGGGACGTGTTTCTAGCGGCCAAAAATGCCCGGTTGTTTCGGTTTCCTCTGGTTGCGCATGGCGCGGCCCGCGATAGTCCGCCTCGACGCGCACGGCTCCAGCTTGCTCATCATACAGCGTCAGCGTACACGCAGAGGTGTTGAGTGCGCGATTCATGTGCTGTACAATCGCGTCGGCCAGCGCGCCAAATTCGAGGATCGCGCTGAGGTCTTGCCCGATCTGATGCACGATCTGCTGCTCGATCAGGCGGCGTTGTGCTTGATGGTAGAGCTGCGCGTTTTCCAACGCGATGCTGACCTGCGTCGCCAGCGTTTCGAGCGCATCACGATCCAGATCGGTAAAGGTGTACAGCGCCGCCGACGCTGCCACCAGCACGCCGATCATTTCCTCACTTTGGCGTAGCGGAACCAGCAGCGCGCTCCGCATCCAGGGCAATGCCTGGACTAACGCACAATCCTCCGATATCTCGCGCATGTCGGGCGCGATCAGCGATTGTCCCGTGCGCAGCACCGTGTTCACCATGCCCGCTGACGCTGAACAAGTGGCATCCTCCGGCAGCGCGGGCACGTTCTCTGCCGCCGCCGCCGCCTTGACCTGTAACATCTGTCCATCAGGCGTCAGCAGCAGCACGAACATCGCGTCGTGGCCCAGCATCGCCAGCATTTGCACTGCCGTCACACGCAGCAAATCATGCGGATCGAGTGTGGTGTATAGCTCCTGGCTGACGCGGTTGATCTGGTTGAGCATCTCGGCGCGGCGACGCTCGGCGGCATACCGCTGCACGCTGCCCATGCTCATCGCGATCTGGTTGGCGATGGTCTGTGCCAATTCGAGGTTCGAGTCGGTGAACTGTCCGGTGCGCTGATTCACCAGTTCCAGCACGCCGAGGGTGCGATCATGCGTGTTCAGCGGGCAGATCAGCACATTGTCGTATAGTACACTTGCCTCAGAGTCCGGCTTCTGGCTGATGTACGGCGTGCCGGTGTGGTACACA
>CBEVZO010000836.1:0-2179 GCA_965554365.1 uncultured Anaerolineae bacterium | reverse complement strand
CGTGACGTTGGAACGCGAACCCACCGTGCAGACTTTACGCGACGGATTGATCGAACTCATGAGACACAGCCCTGTCGCGCTGCTTGGCCCAGACACCAACGCGCTGATCACGCCGGACACGATCACGGCGCTGGTCGGGACAGGCGTGCCAATCTTCACCGCCGCCACTGGGGACGCGCTGACCGATGTGGACACGCAGAATCACATTTTCCGCATCCGCGCGCCAGAGCGCGTGTACGCATTCGCGCTGGCGAATTATCTCGTGGAAGACCTGGATATCACGCAGGTGGTGACGGTCGTCACACAGATCGAATTCACCGAGGCGGAACTGAACTTCCAAAGCGCGCTCGCGGACGCCGGGGGCAGCTTGATGGGCAATGTGGCGCTGCCCAATGGCGATCAACTTCCCGCGCAGGCACAGACGATCCTCCAGGCGCAGCCCGAAGCGGTTGTGCTGTGGGGCGCACATGCAGATGCGGCCACGCTCCGCGAGGAACTGGAAGCGAATGGCTACGGCGGCGTATTCGCATACCGTTTTGCGGACGAAGCGGCTCGCTCAGGTGTACTCCCTGACGATCTGGCGGCAGGGATGCTAGGCTTTGATGCGTGGTCCTATGCGTCGCCCACCGACATCACGACAGTATTCCTGCGCGATTACATTGTGGCGTATGGACATGTGCCGGGTCCGCTGGCTGCCGCAGGCTATGACGCCATGTGGTTCCTGTGGTCGGCGCTGCGCGAAGGCGGGACGCAACCGAGCGGCCTGCTCCCTGCCGTGATCGGACTCACGCCGCAGAATCTCGTGCAGGGGGTGCTGCACCCGCGCGAATTCCTCAACGGTGATCTGTCACGGCTCGCGGTGGTTTATCAACTGGGGCCACACGGTGGTCCGACAGTGGTCGCGCGCTTTGACGACATCCAACGGCTAGGTGCGGGCGAAGCTGGCGGCCCGCCGGTGGTTGAGCCGACAGTGGCCCCTGCACCAACAACAGGGCCTGTAGTTCCTACGCCCACGCTGGACGGCGTGTGGATTGAGGTGATCCCCAATGTGCTGAATGTGCGCACTGGCCCGGACTTCAACTACGACCAGGTCGGGCAGATCAGCGCGGGCGAACGGTATCGCGTGCTGGGCATGATCGCCGATACGTCGTGGCTGGTGATCGACTATCAAGGCGGCGTAGGCTGGGTCAAGACTGAATACGCGACCGTGCTTGGCAACCTCGCCGAAGTGTCGATTTTGCAACCGCCGCCGACTCCGACCCCCGCCGCAACTCCGACTCCCGCACCGCCTCAGGAACCGGATATCGTGATTGATACGGTCGTACTCAGCCCGGCGCAGCCCATCCCCGGCCAACCCTTCACCGCGACGGTGACAGTGCGCAATCGTGGTGCTGGCGCGGCGGGACGTTTCGCGGTGGCCGCGACATGGGAGCCGGGATCGGTGTTCGTATCCACCCATGTCGAAGGACTGGCGGGCGGCCAGGTGGTGCAGATTCAACTCAATAATATCGTCATCTCTGGCACAGGCGTCTACACGGTCGGGGTGGTCGCGGACCTGAACAACGAGGTCGCGGAGGCTGACGAGGGCAATAACACCTACAATGTCACCTATCGCGCCGATTTCGCGCTTAATACGAACCAGTCCAATGTGCAGTTGAACGCCACTACGGATTGGGACCTCTTTGGCGGCACAGCCGATGTGCAGTGGGATGGGGCCAACTTGGCGATGCGCAACGGGTCGTTGGGCGGAGTCCTGGCCGGCGTCACCTATGACAACGCGCACTATGATATGCTCTCGCCAGGGGTGGTGAATAACGCCATAGGCTTTGGCAACAATCAGGTGCTGACCAACGCGGTCTTTGGCATCTACACCGCCGAAGGCCAACGCGCGGTGATCCGCGTCGACAATCGCCAGGGCAACACCATCTGGATCAGTTACCGCGTGTATGTATAACAGCACGCCGTAGCAGACCGGGCACAGGGTTTGATACCCAAGCCTAAACTGGCCCCTATCCCCCCAACCCCCTTTCCCCATCCAAGATGGAGAAAGGGGGAGCAAACCATGATCGCGCACTGTCACTCCCTTCTCCATAAGTTGCATCGAGGGCAGGACTACATCATAGCGTGGTCGCCAGTTTACCCCTCCCCAAACCCCTCCCCGCAAGCGGAGAGGGGCTTA
>CBEVZO010000835.1:0-2187 GCA_965554365.1 uncultured Anaerolineae bacterium | reverse complement strand
GAGATCATGTTGGCGCGCGAGGTACTCAAGGAAACTGAACTGAGTGCCGCTGCGGTGGAAGTGGGCTTGATGCTGGTGCAGCAGTTGGGCATCGACTCGCATCGCGCCGAATATGCGATGTTTGAGGCGGCTCGTGCGCACGCCGCTGCGGATGGGCGCGATGTGGCACGTATCAATGATGTGCGTGCAGTGGCTCCGATGGCGTTACGCCAGCGCCGCAGTCAGTTTATGGCGGACTTCTTCCAGCGGCAGCAAGAGGAAGACGGCGCGATTCAGGAACGGATAGATACATTGGTGGATAACCTGGGCGGTGATGTATGATGCGGCGTGCGTGGTGGATGCTGGTAAGTTTGCTGCTGGCGTTGGTGTGCTACTACTTGCCCTGGTATGCGCACGATACGGCGGGCTTCACGATGCACGGATTCGATCTGGCCGAATGGACCAGTCTACATCCGGCAGTACGCAGCAGCAGCCCGGAACTGTTGACCAGCTTCCTTCTCCGTGCGCCGCAGTGGATTCTGGTAGCGGCATTGGCGTTGACGGCGAATCGCCTGGATGATGCACGCTGGCGTTGGATCGTGCGTGCCGGGGCGCTGGCGTTGGCGCTGCGTTTTGTGCCGCCCAAAGAATTTTTCACGGATACCCCCGATGATCCCAACTATCGCCAGATGACGCTGTTGTTGGTGCTGAGCGGACTCTCTGTGCTGCTGGCGATGCTGATGTTTCGTTTGCCGGAGCGTGTGCAACACGGCGTGCTGATTACGTTGCTCATCGCCGGCGTGGTCATGGGCTGGTGGGGACTTTCGCGCACGGGAGAACTGCTCGATAATTTCGAGATCGATGTGCGTATTGGCGTGGGGATCGTCGGCTATACGCTGTGTGCGACATTAGCCGGATTGATCGCCATGTGGCCGCGTGATATGCGTATGTGGCCGCGTCGCCAAAGTGCGCAGCCGGTGCAGCGCGCATTGTAGGCTCGTGTTTGGCGTATGGAATACAAAAAAGGCGGCTGACATACAGTCAATCGCCTTTTGGAAGTAAGCGCCGTCGGTCGGACGGTAGTGCTTAGCCCTGCTTCATCAGATCGTCGATGTACTTGACTGCATCGCCGACTGTGAGGATATCCTGCACGGCCTCGTCGCTGATCTTTTCCTGGACTTCGAACGCATCTTCGAAACCCATGATCAATTCGACCAGGTCCAGCGAGTCAGCTTCCAGATCGTCGCGGAAGTTCTTATCCAGGGTGATTTCGTCTTTCTCTCGGCCCAGCACGTCAATAACCACGTCAGTGATCTTGGCGAGGATTTCCTTTTGGGAATCAGTCAGATTGGCCTCGGTCATGCTCATGTACCTCCATAGTGTTTTGGCTTGGTTCATGCCTGGGGTCGGCACGTTACTTAGCGAACGCTGCTATTGTACCCCATGACGTTTAGGTCGCACAGGGGACATCTGTTAAAATCGTTCGCGTACAAGCCTCTGTACCAGTCTACAAAACAAAGGAACACCACCTGATGCCGAAAGTTACGGGCGTTACATTGACCGAGCGTCGCAAAGATGATCATCTCCGTATCAACCTGGAAGAAGATGTGCAGTTTCCCCGTGTAACGACCGGGTTGGAGCGTTGGCGGTTTATGCATCAAGCCGTGCCGGAACTCAATCTGGCGGATGTGGACACGCGCACAACGCTGTTCGGAAAAACGCTGTCTAGCCCGCTGCTTATTTCCTCGATGACGGGTGGCACTGAACGTGCCCAGGCGATCAATCGTATCCTCGCTGAAGCGGCGCAAGAGGCGAACATTGCATTGGGCCTGGGGTCGCAGCGTGCGATGATCGAAGATGCGGCGTTGGTGCAGACGTATGATGTGCGCGCTGTCGCGCCGGATATTCTTCTCTTTGCGAATCTCGGTGCGGTGCAGTTGAACTACGGCTATGGGCTGGAAGAATGTCGCCGTGCTGTCGAAATGGTGGCGGCGGATGCGTTGATTCTGCATTTCAACGCGCTACAAGAGGCGGTCCAGCCTGAAGGTGATGGCGATTTCAGTGGTTTATTGCGCAAGGTGGAGACGATTTGCCGCGATCTGCCTGTTCCGGTGATCGCTAAAGAAGTGGGTTGGGGTTTTTCGCCACAGGCCGCGCGTCAATTGGCGGACGCCGGCGTCGCGGCGATTGACGTAGCGGGTGCGGGCG
>CBEVZO010000834.1:0-2190 GCA_965554365.1 uncultured Anaerolineae bacterium | reverse complement strand
GTATTCGTGTGTGCGGCCTGTGAAGTGGTACGAGAATGTGCCCAGCCCGATGCGCGAGCCGCAGCTCGTGGATATGGTGATTTTCCGCGAGAACACCGAAGATGTTTACGCGGGCATTGAGTACGAATCCGGTACGCCGGAGAACGCGAAAATCGCGCAGTTTTTGCGCGAAGAAATGGGCGAGACCTTCTTCGAGGGCGCGGGTCTGGGCATCAAGCCCATCAGCGCCTTCGGAACCAAGCGCCTGATGCGTGCCGCGATCCGTTACGCGATTGATCGCGGGCACAAAAGCATCACGATCATGCACAAGGGCAACATCCAGAAATTCACCGAGGGCGCGTTCCGCCAGTGGTGCTACGAAGTCGCCGCCGAAGAATTTGCCGAATACACGATCTCTGAAGATGAACTCTGGGACGAGTACGACGGCAAACTGCCTGAAGGCAAAATCCTGGTCAAGGACCGCATCGCGGATATTATCTTCCAACACATGCTGTTGCGTCCGACGGAATTCGACATCATCATTGCCCCGAATCTCAACGGCGATTACCTCTCCGATGCGCTGGCGGCGCAGGTGGGTGGGGTGGGCATCGCGCCCGGTGCGAACATCGGCGATACCGTGATGCTGTTCGAGGCCACGCATGGCACCGCCCCGAAGTACACCAATCAGGATAAGGTGAATCCCGGCTCGGTGATGTTCAGCGGCGTAATGATGCTGGAATTCATGGGCTGGTGGCGGGCCGCGCAGTTAGTCGAAAAAGCTTACACCAAGACCCTCGCCGACAAGACCGTGACCTACGATTTCGCGCGCCAGATGGACGGGGCTACCACTGTGCCCACCAGCGCGTTCGCTACTGCGATCATCGACAACATGGATCAGTTTGTGGACGAGGTCGCAGAGATCGAGGAATAGTAGCGTACACCACACACACGGGATAGACTGGTTTGCTGCGAGGGAGGCGTTATGCCTCCCTCGTTGTGCGTATGATGGTGGGTCAGTTGGCGCGTGGCGTACGAATCCTTAAAATGTTAGAAATACATTCTAATCCCGTCTATTCTGGGCTGAGAAGGAGCGTTTGTTATGTCAGAATTTCCCGCATTTTTTCTTGTCAAGCCAGTAGACCTCGCATTTCGGATTACTTCCCGCTTTGATTCGCCGCGTGATTATTCTTTTGCCCCGCACCGCGAACAAAAACACGAAGGGCTTGATCTCGCTGCCGTCGATACCCAGGGCCATTCTGTCGCCGTGTTTGCAGCGCAGCGCGGCGTCGTGAATCTCGTGGCGTTTACTGACAAGGGGTACGGCAACTATGTGCGTATCAAGCACGAATGGGGACCAGACACCTACGTGACGTGGTACGGACACCTCTCCGCGATCACGGTGAAGGAAGGGCAATTTGTCCAGGCCGGACAGAAGATCGGCATTGCCGGAAATACAGGCTTCTCGTTTGGCGTGCATTTGCATTTGACGCTGCAACATCTCGGTCACGGCAAGCAGAATTACGTGGTGGATGATGTGGTTGATCCAGAGCCGTTTTTTGATCATGACGCCGATCTGGAATTCGATGAAGCGCAGTTCCTGGCGGATGTCACGGTTCCTGACAACACGGTGTTCAAGCCCGGCGAGCGTTTCAACAAGATGTGGCGTGTGCGCAATGTCGGCACAAAAGCTTGGGACGGGGGCTATCAACTGGCGTTTGCCGGACATGACCAGATGGCTGCGCCCGACTCGGTGGCGCTGCCATCCGTGCCGGTGCAGCCAGGACAGGCGGTGAATCTGACCGTGCCATTGACCGCACCGACCACACCGGGCACGCATCGCAGTACATGGATGCTGCGCAATCGGGCGGGCGATCCGTTCCAGCATGAGATGTTCACGGTGATCAAGGTCGAAGACGTGCCGGCGTTTGATCAAGCGCAGTTCGTGGCGGATGTGACGGTCACGGATGGCACGGTTTTCCTGGCGGGGGATACCTTCGTTAAAACGTGGCGGCTGCGCAACACAGGATCAACAACGTGGACGACCGATTACGCGCTGCGTCATACCGCAAACGAGCGTATGGACGGCCCGGATGCCGTGCGGCTATCACAGCCTGTCAAGCCGGGGGAAACTGTCGAGATTTCGGTGCTGCTGACGGCCCCCAACAAGCAAGGCCGCCAGCGCAGCACATGGCAACTGCACAACGCAGATGG
>CBEVZO010000833.1:0-2198 GCA_965554365.1 uncultured Anaerolineae bacterium | reverse complement strand
CAGACACCATAGATGAATGGCCCGACGACGACTACTTCACGCCCCGCGACAAAGCCTTCATTGAAGAACCGCCGATCACGCCCGAAGACTCATCAAAATATCCCGCAACAACTGTCCTGGTTGCTACCAGCGAAGACGAGGATGATTTCTCGCTCGACACCCTGCTGAGCGAGATCGAAGACCAACTGCCTCCGGTCCGCACACACCGCCCACAACTCCGCCCGCTGCCCTCCTGGGAGCGCGAGGGGCACATCGAAGGCGCGGGGATGCTAGGATCGATGTTTGATCATGTGGAAGGCGTCCGTCAGACTCCGCTGAGCGATGATGAAATCGCCGCAGCCACCGCCGACAGCGGCCCCGCCGTGTTCACCGAAGACATCGATCTCACTGCCGAACCACCGATCATCGAAGGCGACACGGTTCCCTCAGCGGCCCTGCGCGCGGAGATCGATGGCTTCGACGCGCATGATACTGACACAGTGCCCGTTGGCCCTACGGCTGACGTGGATGATCTGTTCCCGCTGCCAGAAGCCGATCTCACCCCACCGGACATCGACATCCATGAGCGTACCACCTACGCCGACCGGGGCGTAGATATGCCCGACAAGGAAAATGCACTGCTCTCGATTTCTGAGCTGCTCGCGCGCGCCGATCTGCCGCCTGAAGCCGGAGATGACGAAATCCAGCGCGACCGCCAGCGACAGTCCTCAAAACCGGCGCAGCGTCGCGACGAAGACGACTTCGACGCCGCAGAGTTAGGTATTCCACTCGGCGGCGCAGGCGATACATCAGATGATGAAATCGCCGCAGTGTTCTACGACGGTGTACGCGAGGATGTCACCGGCCCGCAGGATGTAGCTTCCGAGTTCGCGACTGACCGCCCGCCCGATCTACCCGAATATCCGCCGGACATCGATGCAGACTACCCGTCTGATTTTGCGCCAGAGTATCCCGGTGATTTCGATGCCGCACCCGCTTTTGACGACGAGCATTATGCGGAGCGCGATGCCGCACGCGGCACGGAATTCGACACGACGCCGGACGATGACCATCTGATTCCGATGCCGGTGGACGAAGCCACGCAGCGCATTGAAGCCTATATCGCTGAGGAAGAAGAACAGGACGACGAGGAAGAACTCGCGCGGCTGGCGGTGCAACTTACGCAATATTCGCTGGAAAGCTCCGCACAGGCGACCATGCTCTCACGCGACGAGGAACTGCTGGCCGATGCGGGCGATCTGGACGAGGCCACCGTCGAAGCATTGTTCACGGCAGTCGCGGCCTCATGGCGCAGCCACACGCACTCCGATTCACTGATGCGCTTCATCTCGATTTCGGAAGCGGGCGATTTCTTGCTCTACAGCGCCGCACTCGGTGACGACATGATGCTGAGCATGGTCTTCCACGCCGACACCCCGGTAAGCACGATCCGCCGCCAGGCGCGCCGCATCGGGGAATCAATGGCGTTGATCCCGGTTCCCACTGCCGAAGATGAAGTTCCGCCCGCCGCACAGACCAAACCCAGCCGCCCCACCGATCTCACACCACCGGAGGGTCTGCGCGAAGCCATCGCCGCAGAAATACACGATCAGCCCGGTCGCCTGAGCCGCCAAGACGATGAGCCACGTACCGCGTACACCGCGCTGTGGCTGCCGCGCGATCCCGGCCAAGAACTGCACGACGATCTTGCGGACGCGCTCCACTACTGGATCGCGGAACTGGCCGACGCGAGCGCGTGGGATTTGCAGGCCATGACCGTGAACGAGGATTACGTGACGCTCACGCTCAACGCACCGCGCAAAGTCTCGCCGGATACCGTGCTCACGCACCTGATGGAAGAAACTGCTGTCCGCGTGGCTGAGGAATTCCCCGGCGCGGGCAACGGCAAGCCACTGTGGACCGACGGCTACTATATCATCACGCCGCCGCGCGATCTGACCGAACGCGACATCTCGCACATCATCACCGTGCAGCGCAACGCGCAGATCGAGCAGTGAGGTAGCACACAGCAGTTAGCATTCAGTCATCAGCACGGGTGATTCCGCAGAGAGTCGCCCGTGTGTGCGTCTGGCGGTCCTGCGCTCCGCTTCGGGACGACGCAACCAAAGTGCGGGTCGCGCGTCCCATTCACGACGCTGCGGACCGCCTGGATCGAGGTGCGGCGTCACGGGGCGAGCAAGCGCCCACGCTCCGCAGCG
>CBEVZO010000832.1:0-2199 GCA_965554365.1 uncultured Anaerolineae bacterium | reverse complement strand
TCGGCAGGTTCCGCACCCTTCGGGCATGTTGTGGTGCAGTCGCCACAGTAGTAACACATCCAGGGATCGGTGCTTTCCAACAGCCGGTCTCGCAACCCCATCTGGAGCAACCGGATCGTGCTGCGGGGGAACGGATGCCCGTCATCTGTCAGGGGGCAGATTGCGGTGCAGTTCCCGCAATTGAAGCACGCTTCGGTATTGACTGCCCCATATTCTTTTATCTCATCCAGTAGTGAGGGATCAACACGCGTGCTCATGATTTAACCCCCTCTGCCATCGCATATTGGTAGTATTCACCACACTGCTTACCCTCGACCACCAGGTCATATTTCTTCATCGCTGTGATATGCCACAACACTTCGTGAGCCGGAAGACCGGTTTCCGCAGCGACCTCCGGCACGGTCTTTGGTCCGTTGCGCAACTGCTGGCAGATTTGTCGCCGAACAGCTTTTTGTTCTTTGAGCAGTGCCCGTGTGCGGTCAACTGTTTTCTGGTGCTGAGCGCGCAGCGTCTTGAGCCTCGCAGTCCGTTGCCGGGCCGCTTCTTTGGTCTGCGTCATATCTCACTCTCCAAAACGGGTAGCGGAGCAGCAATGGCATCCACCATGGCTTCGTATTGCGCCAATGTCCAACCCTGCACATCAATGGCGCGGTTGGGACAAGCGCTCACGCATACACCGCAGCCCACACAATTGGCGGGTGTCACAACCGCTTTTTGCGATGTGTGACCATTGGCACTCACAGTTTGCAAAGTGATGGCGTCCTCGTAAGCGCAGATGTCGACGCACTGCCCGGTACCGTCGCACAAAACGTGATTCACGTGAGCCACAAAGGGTTCCAGTTCAACGGTTCCTTGCCCCAGCAGTACAGCAACTTTCGCCGCTGCGGCTGACGCGGCGGCACTGGCCTCCTGGATGTTCATCGGGCCTTGTGCCGTGCCTGCCAGTATCACACCTGGTACCGATGTTTCAACAGGCTGAAGTTTGGGATGCACTTCCAGCAGGAAGCGGTCCGTCCCGGCGGAAATCTTTAGCAGGTTGATGATGTCGTCCACCGGGTTAGGCAAAATACCCGTCGCCAGCACCACCAGATCGGCAGGCACGTCGAGTTCCTCACCCCAGGTCAGGTGATCTTTGACACGGATGAGCAACGGACTATCGTCGCCTTTGGATGTGGGCAGCACGTCGGGCCGCTCATTGCCGTGGAAGCGCAAGAAGCGCACCCGGTTCGCCGCCGCTTCGGTGTAGTAGTCCTCGTGACCACGCCCGTAGGTGCGGACATCCTCGTGGATGTCAAAGATATTGAGCTGCGGGTAGCGTTCGCGCAGGTCATTCGTGAGATGCAGCGTTGCCGTGCAACACACGCGCGAACAGTAGTCGTTCACCTGTCCGTCGGGCTGTGGCTCATGCACACCGGGAATCTCCCGGCTACCCACACAGTGAATCAGCGCGACGTTATCGATCTTGCGTCCCTTCCATGTCAGGGTTTCGCTCTTGCCGGTCAGTGCCAGCAGCCGGATCATCTGTGGCAGGGTGATGACTTCCGGGTATTCGTCGTAACCATACTCACCCTGACGCGGTTCGTAGGGCCGGAAACCGGTGGCGACCACAAACGCGCCGACATTCAACTCAAACGTCTTTGGTTTGTTCTCCAGGTCCAACCCGGCCCCGTTGACGTTGAGGCATTCGCCACAGCCATCACAGTGCGCCCAGTCGATCGCTGGCAGATTGGGGTAAGCACCCGGATAGGCGCGATAGAGCGCTTTGCGTGTCGTTAGCCCATAGTTGAACTCGTCTGGTACTTCGACTGGACAAGCGGCAGCAGCCTTCTCAAAGTGTATGAAGTCCTCACTGACACCGCGTGTTTGTTGGGTAATTTCAACTTGGAAACTACCCACATAACCGCTAACACCGATCAGTTCAGAACCGGTATGCACGGTAATCAAAGGATGCGCCACCACTCTCTCGATCAAGCTGTGCAGCGCGGTGCGGGCGTCTTCGCCAGCCGGGAAGGTCGTTTCAAGCTGGGCCATATGTCCGCCCAGAAACGGCGATTTCTCGATCAGCGTCACACGAATCCCGCGCCGGGCGATGTCCCATGCCGACCGTAACCCCGCGAAGCCGCCACCGATAACCAACGCGTGTTGTTCGGCGTCGAGCGTGAACGGTTCGAGTGGTTCCAGTAAACGTGCTTTGGCGAT
>CBEVZO010000831.1:0-2204 GCA_965554365.1 uncultured Anaerolineae bacterium | reverse complement strand
GGAGAAAGAGGGGGGCAAGCACGCCGTTAAGCCCCTCTCCGCTTGCGGGGAGGGGCTTTAGGGGAGGGGCTAACCTCAAACCAGTTGCCCCAAGATTGAAATGCACCCCTCCCGACCGGGTCCACGAACGAGTTGTCAGTTATTTGAGGGGTGTGCAAACCCAACCTCACCCCCAGGCCCCCTCTCCCGTCAAGCCGGAGAGGGGGAGCAAATCGCACTGCAAAGTCCCCTCTCCGCGCGTGGAGGGGATTTAGGGGTGAGGTGAACTTAGGCCAAACTCCAGGCATGGCTTTTCAAATGGCGCTCAATAACACGCCGTGTTTAACGCTGCCGTGATCGCGTCCGTTTGCGGCATAGTGACCGTTCCCATCGCTTGCAGATAGGCGTTGTGCAGGCTCCAACGGCGCACGATGGTCGCGTCGAAGTTCACGCTGAGGCAGCCCTGATACGCCACCACACTGCCGTCCACATGATAGCCCATCAGCACCACCGGGATGCGGCCTGCTTCATCTGTGTTGAGCGTGCCGCTGAACTGGTACGCGCCATAGAACACAACCGTTTCGATGGTGTCCTGCCACCCGGTGACAAAGTCATCGTAGGTTTGCCGGGGCGGACTCCATAGATCGTAGGCATACGGATAATCGCGGTTGTTCACGGCCTCGAAGTAGTCGCTGAGCAGGTCTTGCACATAAAAATACGCACCACTGACCGTCCTGCGCTGGTGGCAATCTCTGCGTAGATGTTGCGTCAACTCGGCTTCATAGGCGGGCGGAGTGGGTAACTGCTCAAATTCACCGTCCGTGATCTTCCACTGCGCGATCCCTGTGCCATCCGGGTTATAGCGCACAGTATAGCAGCCCGCATACGCGATCTGTGTGCCGTCGGCGTGACTGCCGATCAGCACACCCGGCACGCTGCCTTCGAGCAGGTGGGGTCCGCGCGCCTGATACGCACCAAAATACGCCAGCACAAATGACGTTTCTGCATAGCCCGCCACAAACTGAGCGTAGGTCTGCGGGTGTTGGTCCCACTGCTGATACGCGGTCCAATAGTCGCGCTGGTTGATGTGATTGTAGTAGTAGGCGGTCAGCATGGCCTGCGGACCGCTGTTACCGCCCGCTGCTGCCGGAGTCGTGCTGCCGAGCGCGCCCACGATGGTGATCGCGGTGGTGATCGTGATCAAGACCAGCGCCAGTGTCCGGCGCGGGGTGATGGTCTGAGTCATGATGTGTGATGCTCCCTTAAAGTGTGCTGTGTGTTGCGTGTCTTGCACTATGCCCCTATTATACGCTCCACCCCTGACGCACACAGCACGCCAATCTGACGCTGCGGCGGTGTTAAGCTGACGATTGGGCTACGCTACACACAGCGATTACCCTCGATATGAATCTGCCACTACTCCCCCGCCGTGCCCCGCACCGCATCGATCATGCGCTTGCGCTTGAGACGGGCAGCGTAATCGTACACTTGCTTGGTATACGGCTCCGCCATCAGCGGCGACGAGAAGATGAAATCCGCCGACGAACGGTTCATCGCCACCGGGACGTTTTGCAGCACCGCCAGCCGCAGCAGCGCACGCACATCGGGATCGTGCGGGTGCGCGTCGAGCGGGTCCCAGAAGAAGATCAGCACGTCAATCGCGCCCTCCGCGATCTTCGCGCCGATCTGCTGATCGCCGCCCAGCGGGCCACTCAGGAACGAGGTCACTTGCAGCCCCGTTTCCTGCGTGATGATTGTGCCGGTTGTGCCCGTCGCGAACAGTTGGTGATGGCTGAGCGCGTCCTTGTTGTATTTCACCCACACCAGCAGATCGCTTTTGCGGTCATCGTGCGCGATCAGGGCGATGCGTTTGCGGGCGGGCTGTGTGTCGAGTGAGGGGGTCATGGCGAGTGGTCTCCCTGTGTGTGATTGGCGGGTTAGCCCAACTGTACTGGATTTCCGCAGGGGCACAATTCGCGCGGCGCGGTGAGCGGCTGGTCTTCGCTTCGGATTGCGACGGCGATATGGAAATCTACATCATGGTACTGGAGTGAGTGCGCTATCTGCGCCAAAATTCACGATTGGTGGCACATTCGATAGCTTCTGACAGCTTTTGAGAGTCCGCCTGTGCTATAGTTCTGCGCAATCTGGTGCAGAACTACACGGAGATGTAAACACTATGACGCATGGAACGTCACCCTTCAACGTAGGGCAGACCGTCCTCA
>CBEVZO010000830.1:0-2207 GCA_965554365.1 uncultured Anaerolineae bacterium | reverse complement strand
GCAGCGCAGACGGTCGATGCTGACACGCGGTTGTTGATCGGTGCGTTGGATTGGTGGGCGGATGTAGCAGCGGGCCGGGAGCCGTATCTCGCGCGGCTGCTGGACGAGTTGCAGCGTGACCCGGATGCGGCGGCGTATGGCTATTATGCGGATGCGGTGCTGTTGCGTGCCCGCGATACGACGGCGGGGCTGTGGACGGTGCTGGATGGCGCGCGTGCGATCCGCGCAGCGGCAGGCGTGCCGGACATGGCGCTGTGGCTGCTGATGAACGCGGCTCCCACGTTGGACACGCAGGCGCACATGGAATCGCAGGTCTTTGGAATGTCGCTGGACGTGCCGGGCGTGCCACTGCCGCGCGTGTACGCGATCACACCGGAGCAGCAGGCGGATTATGTCATGCAGGCGGCGGGGATCGCGTGGGCGGCGGGCGTGGAGCGGATCGCGGTGACGCAGTTGGTCGATGATCTTCCGGCAGCGTGGGGCCTGATCCGCGCGGATGGTGCGCGGCGTCCGGCGTTTGACGCGTATGCGGCGATGATCACGCTGTTTGCGGATATGGACGGCGGGCGTGCGCTGCGACATCCGGCGGGTGATGTAATTCTGTTGCAATCCGCAACGCAGGAGATCGCGTTGGTGTGGGCGGCGCGTGAAATTCCCGTGACGCTGACGATCACCGCGCCGGAGATTGGCGAACCGGGCACATTGATCACGCCGCAACGGAGCGGCGTCGCGGTGGCGGCGCAGGAGATTGAGTGGCCGGCGGCGTTTGTGGTGCAGGCTCCCGGTGCGATGCGTGATGTGAATGGATTCCTGACGGTGGCAGGCGCGCCGCGTGCGCTGGTGTTTCCGCGCCGCGATGATTTTTTCCGCGTGATCTACCTCGATATCGGGGCTGAGCGCGTGCGGTTGCAGTGATGCGTGGGCGTGGGTGGTTGTGGGGCGCGTGGCTGGGCCTGGCGTGTCTGTATGCGTTGAGCATCGGGCGCGGCTTCTATAGCAGCGACGGCGAGGTGATGTTCCAGACCACCGTTGCGCTGGTCGAGCGCGGGACGTGGGCGCTGGATGCCGATCCCGGTCTGCCGCAGATCGTGCCGGGCGCGGATGGCAATTACTATAGTAAATATGATCCGGGGCTGTCGCTGTTGATGGCTCCGTTTTATGTTATAGGTGATGTGTGGGGCGAGGCATATGCGGCGCACCGCTACACGCTGGCGGCGACGTGCGTGCTGCTGGTGTCTGCGTTGGCGGCGGCGGGGAGTGTGGCGGGGGTGGGAGGAATTGCTGGGTTTACCTCACCCCCCGGCCCTCTCTCCCGTCAAGCCGGAGAGGGGAAGTTGCGACACGCGGAAAAGTCGCTTGTTTCCCGTCAAAATTCTTGTAGAACAGACGATGAAAAACGAGGATTTTACGGTGCGCGGCTACCAGTGTCTTCCCCCCTCTCTATCTCGGATGGAGAGGGGGGACCGAGGGGGGTGAGGCCGGTTTTCCTTGTTCTCGCTGCCGGGATCGCGACGCCGTTGTGGGTGTATGGGCGGATGTTATTCGCGGAGGCGGTGCTGGCGTGTGCGTTGACGTGGACGGTCGTGGGTGTGTTTCGCGGGTGCAGTCAAACAGGGCGCGGCAGAGCAGCGCCCCTACGCGCGTATATGGCGGGAATCGCGTTCGGTGTGGGGATCATGACGCGGGCGGCGCTGGCGATCTATGTGCCCGCGTTGGTGTGGTTGATGTGGCGTGGTGTGGGAGAGGGCGTATGGCAATATGCTTGCGGCAGAGCAGCGCCCCTACGCGCGGATTGGCAAATGTTTGTGGGACGGGGTGCGGCGTTTGCGGCGGGAGTCGCGCCGTTCGTGGGGATCGTGTGGTGGCATAATGTGCTGCGCTTTGACGCTGCGCTGCATTTTGGCTACGCGGGCGAAGGGTTCACCACGCCAATGTGGGCAGGTGTTGCGGGGCTGCTGTTCAGTCCGGGGAAAAGTGTGTTCGTCTATGCGCCGCCGTTGATCCTGAGTGTGATGTTGTGGCCGCGCTTCCGGCGGATGCAGCCCGCGTTGGCGGAGTTTCTGGCGCTGGCGTGGGGATCGGCGCTGTTGTTCTACGGCGCGTGGTGGGCCTGGGATGGCGGCTGGTGTTGGGGACCGCGTTTGCTCGTACCGCTGCTCCCGCTGAGTATGCTGCCACTGTTGGCGCTGCCGGACGGTCGCGCGTGG
>CBEVZO010000829.1:0-2207 GCA_965554365.1 uncultured Anaerolineae bacterium | reverse complement strand
ATGTGCAACGGCCTGCAATTTTCGTTATGGCGGACAACTACGACGATTTCAGTAATGTGGTCGGCGCACCAACACGCGCGCCAGAGTACAAAATTCTCGCGGAGATGGCACGCAAGTTTGGCCCCTCCGGATTGCATCTGGTGATGTGCGGTTCGACCGGGATCATGCGCTCAATGGATGACATGATGAAACAGGTTGTCGCACCGCGTTATGGGTTCGGGTTGGATGCGTCCGAAGCGGTGAGTGCGTTAGGTGGGCGCGTGCGGACCAGTGGCACGGAAGAATTCCCGCCCGGGCGCGGTTATGTCGTCAAGGCCGGGCGTTTGTCGCTCATCCAGGCGGCGATCCCGCATGATGAAAGCGATCTGGAAGGGTCACTCGATACGTGGGTTGAGGAGATCGCCAATCACTACACCGAACGTGCGCAGTGGTGGATCGAGATCAATCCGCCGCCAGAGCCGGAACCCGAAGAAGATGAAGCCGAAGCCGCAGGCGTAACTGCAAAATAGGGGATCACGATGGAACGGATTACTCTTATCATTACCTCGGAATTGTTCGGCGACACCGAACAACAACAGGCCGATGTGCGGAAGAATGTCACTGTCCGCACGCTGATCGCCGAGATTGTGCAGGAGTTCGGCTTGCTCGAAGGGCGCTATGTACTCAAGAAGCACGACACCGGCGATTTGTTAGACGGTGATAAATCGATAGGCGATCTGGGTATCCAGACTAATACAGAGCTGATCTTTGACCGCGAACGTACGCGGCTCAGCCAGCAGATCGTTTCGCGTGGGGGGCAGCTTTTCCAGGGCATCACGGCTCCCCAGTCGCTTGTGCTGCGCGAACAGCGCACGGGGCAAGAGTTCCTGCTCCGTTGGCAGCCTGCGGTTATCGGACGCTCCATTGCCAACGATCCCACGTCCGCTCATACGTTGGCGGTGGACCTGGCGGATATTGCCGAGCGCTCTGTCTCGCGCCGTCACGCACAAGTCACTGAATATGCGGGGCGTTACTCTGTCGAAGGTCTAGCCGAACAGAACCCGACGTTTCTCAACGAGATCGAACTGCGACCTGGCGAAAAACGCGCACTGGAACAGGGCGACAAAATTCGTGTGGGGCGTGTGACGCTGATTGTGGAGTTCCAAGCACCCTAATCACGCCCGCACATCATTATCGTCATCACATCAGGCCGGAACCACTCCGGCCTTTTTATGTCCCCCGCATTCCTAGGGGCAGCGCAGGGTGCTAGGCTGTGTATAATGAGAGGAGCGGGATAGACCTCAATGACACACAATTTGCGCACCTCACACTATTCTATCGCCGGAGAAGACGCTAGTGAATCTGACGACCGAATTGCACCGGCTGTTGACACAGCACCTTTCAGCCCACGAACTCGTGACATTGTGCCACACGCTCGGCGTAGACTTTGAGGCGTTGGACAGCGCTGATCTGCACGCCAAAGTGCATCACCTGATCGCAATATTGGAAGCGGATCATCGTTTTGCGGCATTGTTGGAATGTCTGACCGGCGATGCGTATAAGCATGTCTATCAAGCCGCTGAGCGTGAGGGATTGATCACCGCGCTGGCGCAAACACAACAACCTGCCACGCCTGTGTCCGCTGCGGATGACACCGCACCACGCCCTCGTCAGCGCGTCCAGATTCGGCTGGCGACGGCTGCCGCCGAGTTCACCGCCGAACGCCGCGACGCGTTTCTGTCCATCCTGGCGGGATCGTTGGGGCTTTCGCGCGCCAATGTGCGCGTGTTGCGCATGATGGGCAATCCGGTGACGTTGTTGGTGGACCTGCCCGCCGAAGCCACCGAGCGGTTGCACGCACATGGTGACGAGTCTGCCCTGCTGGATGGCTTGGCGGCGTTCCCGGTGACGCACATCACAGCTTACACTGCACATCCGCCGGTTCCCGACTATATCGAGCGCGAAGCCTACAAAACGCTGTTCGACCGCGTGATGGGCGGCGATACCCAGTGGGTGTTGGCGTTGGTGGGCGCAGCGGGAACGGGCAAGTCGGCGTTTTTGCGGATGCGGCGCTACGATGCCCGCCAGTGTGGGAGCCTATTGGCCTACGTCGATCTGCGTTACGCGCGTTATACGGTGGGTAACATCGCACTGGCGCTGCTCGATCAGATCGGGTTGAACTTGAGTCTGCGGGCGTATTTGAAAGCACGAGCCTTGATCCAGACACG
>CBEVZO010000828.1:0-2210 GCA_965554365.1 uncultured Anaerolineae bacterium | reverse complement strand
GCGGCGGGTTGATGCTCGACGGGCGCGTGTATCGGGGCGTGGGTGGTTATGCAGGCGAGATCGGACATCTCATTGTGGAGTCCGGCGGTGAGTTGTGTTCGTGTGGGCGACGTGGGTGTTGGGAAACGCTCGTTGCGCCGCGCGCGATCATTCGTGGTATCATCCACGCGTTGAACACGGGCGCGCCTTCTATGATTCCTGAACTGGTGGGCGGCAACTATGACCTGATCACGATGGAGTTGGTGGTTGATGCGGCGAATCAGGGGGATCAATTGGCGCTCGATACGTTGGCGGATGCTGCTGCGCACCTGGGTAGTGGGATCGCGAATCTGGTGAACATTTTCAATCCCGGTCTGATTGTACTGGGCGGCGCGATGCTGTTGGCAGGGGCTTACTTGCTGCCGCCGATCAGTCGGATTGTCACCGCTGAGGCGTTGCCGGATATGAGTCGCATGGTGGCGCTCACGCTGTCCGCGCTGGGCGTCAATGCGTGCCCTAAAGGGGCCGTGGCGATGGTAATTGATGGTATTGTCCGCGATCCGATCTCTTGATACACTTCAGAGGTCAGGATGATTAGAGGTTTCAACTCATGGCGAACATTCTTTTGGTCGAAGACAATCAAAACACCGCAGATTTTATTGTCCGTATTCTAGAGTCGGCTGGACACACGGTGTTCCACGCGAAAAGTGGGCTGGAGGGTGCGCGGTGGGCGCGTGCCAGCCGTCCCGACCTCGTGCTGATGGATTTTGATCTGCCGGATGTGAACGGGCGCACGGTTGTGCTTAGTTTGCGGCGACAGTCCCCCCCCCCGACGTGCTGCCGATCATCGCGGTGACGGTGCAGGCCGACGAAGAATCGATCAAGCTGGCGGAAGGCTTTGGGTGCAACGCGTTTCTGGCGAAACCATTTTTGCCTGAAGACCTGTTGAAGCTTGTCGCGCACTTTTTGCCCGCACCCTCCGACGGGTGATCGCGGTACATAATTCTTTGCGGTACCTCAATCGCACCCCGCTTTTGCTAGAATCTGCGGCACACAGTGCGTAGATTCTAGCTTGTGTTTGCGCGCCGGATCACGGACAATAGCTCCGCGTTCGATAGGCGGAAATGAGAGACTCCGATGACTACAATCACCATTCACCACTTGTGTGAGATGAAGGCGCGTGGCGTGCCCATCACGATGCTAACGGCGTATGATTATCCTACCGCGATGCTGATTGATCAGACCGGGATCGAGATGATTCTGGTCGGGGATTCGGTGGGTATGGTGGTGCATGGGTTCGAGAACACGCTGCCGGTCACGCTGGATATGATGATCATGCACTGTCAGGCGGTGCGGCGGGGCGTCAATCGGGCGCTGTTGGTGGGTGATCTGCCGTTTGGCAGCTATCAGGTGAGTGTGGAAAAGGCTAAACGCAGCGCGATCCGCATGTTGGCGGAAGGCGGTGTGGATGCGGTCAAGTTAGAGGGCGGTCAGCCGGTAGTGGAGACAGTGCGCGCCCTGGTCGCGATGGGTGTGGCGGTGATGGGCCATATCGGGTTAACGCCGCAGAGTGTCAGCGGATTGGGTGGGTTCCAGGTACAGGGCAAGTCCATCGCGGCGGCGCAGCAGTTGATCGACGACGCCCGTGCGTTAGAGGATGCGGGCGCATTTGGTATTGTGCTGGAGTCGATTCCCGCGCGGTTGGCGGCGCACATCACGGAGACGGTCAACATTCCGACGATTGGCATCGGTGCGGGCGCGGGCTGTGACGGACAGGTGTTGGTCACGCACGATGTGCTGGGGCTGTACGATAAGTTCACGCCGAAGTTTGTCCGGCAGTATGCACAGTTGGCGGATGTTATTCGTGATGCGCTGTCGGAATATCGGGACGATGTCCGGGCGCGGGAGTTCCCCGTCGAGGAGCATACGTTCAGTTTGCCGGATGAGGTGTGGCAAGCGGTGCGGGATTACGGCAAAGAGGACGAGGGGGATTAAGCTTCGCGCGTGAAAACCCAACCTCACCTCCCAACTCCCTCCCACGCGCGGAGAGGGGGAGAAAACACGCGGCGGACTCCTCTTGCTATTGAGTTGTTTCTCAGTGGCTGTCCATGTCGTAAGGTGACTGTGTCGCACGACACCACAAAGAGATGAACATGAGATTTTCCTCTTGCTTTCACCTCATTTTTCTCTGCGCTCTTTGCGGTGAATAGCTTTAGCTTTTGAAGGAGGAT
>CBEVZO010000827.1:0-2215 GCA_965554365.1 uncultured Anaerolineae bacterium | reverse complement strand
ACTATGCCGGGCACGACGCCCTGGATCAACTGGATGCGCGCACGGCAGCAAGCCAGCCAAGCCATCACTCAGTTTAACGTCAAGGGACGGCCCAACAGCCCGATCCAGACGCTTTCCGGTGGCAACCAACAGCGGTTCGCGCTGTCGCTGCTGCCGCGTAACTTGCGCCTGCTGCTGCTGGAACATCCCACGCGCGGCCTGGACGTGGAGAGCGCAAATTATATCTGGGAACGGCTGCTTGCGCGGCGCGCGGAAGGCACAGCGATTATTTTCATCTCCGCCGAACTGGACGAGATCGTGGCCTACAGCGACCGCGTGGTGGTGTTCTTCGGCGGACGCACCACACTGGTTGACGATCGCGACGAAATGACGGCGAACCGGCTGGGTGAACTGATCGGCGGGAGGATGTAGCTATGGCACTCACGAACCAACCCGAACGGACTCCTGCGTCGCCCGGTAGCCCACCTGGGCTGTCCAGCATCTCGCGCGAGATGCTCTGGGGGGCGCTGCGCGATGGCCTTCCCGCGATCCTGGCCCCGGTATTTGGTATTGTGGTGGCGTTAGGACTCACGATCCTGATCCTGCAATGGCAGGGCGCGGATCCCAAAATCGCCTGGGACTATGTCTACGAGGGCACGCTCGAAACGCCCGCCAAACGCGCCGACCTGACCGCGTTCTGGATGCCGCTGGCGATCACGTCGCTGGGACTGGTGCTGACCTTCACCGCTGGGTTGTGGAACATCGGCGTGGAGGGGCAGATCATCATGGGGGCGATTGGCGGCACATTCGCGGTGCGCCTGTTCGCGGAGCATGATGTATTGGGTCTTGGCCTGGGGCACACGCCGATTATCATGCTGTGTTTCATATTTGCGGCGGGCGCGGGGGCGCTGTGGGCGAGCATCGCGGCGGCGCTGAAAACGCGCGGCGGCGTCAACGAGATTTTTGGCGGTGTGGCGCTCAACTTCATCGCGCAGACGTTCACCATGTATCTCGTCTCGAACGGCGGTCCCTGGCAGCCTGCGGGGAGCCGTGCTACCGAATCCGCGCGCTTCCCTGAATCCGCGCGCTTGATTTCGTTCGCCGATTACCGGCGGCTCAGCCCTACGACAATTTACATCACCATCGGCGCGTTTCTCGTGGTAGCGTTCATTATGCTTATCTCGCGTTGGGGGCTGCAACTGCGCGCGATGGGCAAGAACCAGAAATCGGCGTTTTTGCTCGGCGTGCATACCGAGCGCAACGTGATTCTGTCAATGGCGTTGTGCGGCAGCATGGCAGGTATTGCAGGCTCGTACCGTGTGCTGGCTCCCGACGTGGCTAAGCTGACGGCGACGCCTTCCGGCGGGATTGGCTTCCTGGCGATTCTGGTGGTGCTGCTTGCGTCGAGTTCGGTGCTGCTGGTTCCGTTTGTGTCGTTTGCGTTCGCGGTGCTGTCGAAAGGTGGGCAGCGCATGGAAAGCGGCTTCGCGTGGGATCATGACCTGGAACTGGATCGCTCGTTGGTGCGCGTGCTGCAAAGCACGATGGTGCTGCTGGTCGTGATGGTGTTCGGCGTGCGTAATCGTTTCTTCCCGCCGCGCACAACGCAGTTAGTTGATGAAGACGAGGAAATTGCTCGCACGTAAAAGAAACAGTTAGCTTTTAGCCGTTAGCCAAAGCCCTGTCTCATGTGTTCGTCCAGTTGCAAGCAGAAGCGTACAGTGGACGAAGGTTTTTGCTAAAAGCTAATTGCTGTATTTGGCTTACATCGAAGAGACAGGGCCGCTATGCAACAGTGGGAATACCTGACAACGTTTATCTCCGGGGCGCTCGATTTCCCCGAAACGGTGGACCGGAGCGAAATGCTCCGCTGGGCCGGGAAATCGATCGCGCAGCAATTGAACGCCCACGCCGAGGATGGATGGGAAGTCATCGATCAACACTGGCTCTCGGACATCGAAGTGATGGTGACGTTCAGGCGTGTCTATTACCCGGATGATGAGGACTAGGCCATGACTGTTACGCTGCGACCCATCACCAAAGACAATTGGATGGTGGCGATTAAGCTCAAGGTTAAGCCGGAGCAGGCGGGGTTTGTCGCCTCAAACGTGTTTTCCATCGCGGAGCGCCAGTTTTATCCCGACGTGAGAACGCAGGGGATTTACGTGGGTGAGGACATGGTCGGTTTTGTGATGTGGGGCGTGGATGTGGACGACAACCCCACCGAGTTGTGGGT
>CBEVZO010000826.1:0-2216 GCA_965554365.1 uncultured Anaerolineae bacterium | reverse complement strand
ACGCGACCTGACTCCGTGCCCAACCGTCGCGATTGTGCGGTTGTGTCATGTCGAACGCATCCCACAAATACGGTTGCCCGAACGCCAGCGCGATATCGCCGTCCTCGGCATAGTCGGGATCGTGAAATTGCAGTGCGGCCTCGTACTCGTCCTCCGCCCCCAACAACAGCTTGAGCAGCGTGTAAAACGCCGAGTTATCGTCCAGCCAATTGCGCTCCGGGGCGGGCGGCAAGGGGTTGGGCGACTGCACATCAGTTTCGCCGTTGAGGTCCGCCAACCCGAAATCCTCGTTGGCGTCGTTGCCGTACCATTGCCACAACACAAACGGCGGTTGGAGCGGCATCCCGAAATCGCCTAGCACACGCAGGTGGCTCACCGAGCCGGTGCTGGTGATCCCCAGGTTGATCACGTTGCGATCTGTCAACGCACCAAACTGCTGCACCCAACAGTCATCCGTTGCGGTGAAGCAGAACGTGAACGAATCGCCTACCGCGACCGCATCCACATAACGATCCACGAGTGCCTGCTGCGTGCGGAACGCGGCCTGCGATCCCCACAACGTCTCGGTGGTGACGGTAAAACGCACTTCCGCGCTGCCAAACTGCTCCCGATCCGTCACCGGGCGCGTGATGGTCAGGTATTTAGTGTCCGGCTGCCAGATCGGATCGGGGAGCAAGCGCGCATCGGTGAACGGCGTCTTATGCACATCGTCGAGGACCAGTTGCAGCTTGGGCGGCAGCGAGAAGAAAAACATCCGCAGCAGCACTTCCGCCAACAGCCACGCCAGCAGCACCCCAAACACCATGCCGCCGAGTCGTCCGGCCCAGGTTTTGAGCGCACTGCGTGGAGATGAGGTATCAGGGACAGGGGTATCGGGTGTGGTCATAGCTGGCTCACTCGCTAAGCTGGAATGCGGCGATCAACTCTTCGCGCGCGGTGACAAGTACATCCCGCCGCAGCACCGCGCGGCGCGTGTAGGTCGTGAACTTCACACGCCGGATGCGTAATGTCAGCGGGTCGCTGTCGCGGTGATGTCCAAGCGCTGCGGCTAGCGGCGCAACCGGCTGCGCGCCCCAGTAACCCAGCGTGACATGCGGCAAATAATCGCTAAACCGGGGTGGAGGCCATGCGCGCGGCGGTAAGGCTGCTTTGAGTGTTTCGCGCAGCGTATCCAACGCCCCACCGGGATCGCGCACCTCGGCGATCAGCGCCGTCGGGAACGAGGTCAGCGGGCCGATACGCACATCAAACGCCGGGAGACGCTCCACCGCACCGCAAATTTGCTCCGCGATCCGGGTTAGCTCCGCGCGCTGCCACATCGTCGCGCCCCGTTGCCAGAACCAGCGCCGCAGGTCGCCCATCATGTGCAGCGTGATATGCAGATAATGCGGGGGCTGTGGCACGTAGGCGAAATGCTCCGCGAACGCCGCCTGCCACGCCTGACATTGCGCGATCACCTGTTCGTCGTCG
Organism: uncultured Anaerolineae bacterium; assembly: GCA_965554365.1. GTDB lineage: Bacteria > Chloroflexota > Anaerolineae > Aggregatilineales > Aggregatilineaceae > CAYRNY01. The sequence goes on along the minus strand of CBEVZO010000826.1, from coordinate 746 downwards.
ATGGGAATGATGAAGGAAATATCCGGCAAGAGCCGCCGCTGTGCGTGCCGTTCATCCGCCAGGGAGTCAATGGTCGTGGGGAATTGGGTGAAATACTGCCACAACGCCTGAAATACGGGATCGCGGTGTGACATAGTCCATGCTCCTGCTGTGGCATCTGTGTGTAGGGGCGCTGTTCTACTGCGCCCAATTCGACTAACGTCTGCTGCGGGCGCGGCAGAGCAGCGCCCCTACCGCGTGATCTCTTGAGCGAGGCAATCCATGTGCCCCTACGGCTAACGCCGGGTATGTGCTATAGGAAAATGCCCGCGCCCGCCGATGGTTCGACCGGGAACAGACTGCCCTCTACGCCGGTCAACTGCTCGTAGCGTGCGGATACCGTGACAATGAAATCCTCAACCGCATCCGCGTCAGCTTCCACGAACGCGACCGCTGCGCCCGCCTCACCGCCGCCAGAGTACCGCGCGCCGTAGCACGCCGGATGCTCGGTCGCGGCCTGCCACATCGCGTCCAGGGCCGGGGAACTGCTGCCGTAATCCTTGCTGGCGCTGTGATACGATTCGTTCATCAACGCCCCGAACGCAGCCACATCACCCGTCCGTAACGCCGCCAAGCCACGCTCCACGCGCGCGATCTCGGTCACGACGTGACGCGCACGCTGAAACTGTTCCGGCGTCAGCACCGCTTCAAATTCTTCAAGCTGCTCCATCGTCACATCACGCAGCTTTTCGGCGCTGTCATACACC
>CBEVZO010000825.1:0-2216 GCA_965554365.1 uncultured Anaerolineae bacterium | reverse complement strand
GTCTGTGTGCCATACCCTCTAATTATGCGAGTTTTTTCTGATTTGTCCATTAGGTGAAGCGTCCAACCAAAGACCAGTTAAAAGCGTGGCTTGCCGCACCAAAACCTGTCGAAAATCTGCGCGACACAATCCAACAGTCACCAACTGCGCCGCTGCTGCTGGACACGATCCGGCGTGAGATTCCCGACGTAGCGACTGTGCCGCCACTCACCTACACACTCTACCGCGAATTCGAGCATATCGGCGTGCGCGGCAACTACGAGAATCCGTACTTCCTCAAGCGCGCCAAACTGACCCGCGCCGTACTGGAAACCATTCTCGGTGACGCAGCCATGCTCGACCGCGTGCATGATCTCGCTTGGAGTATCTGCGAGGAAACCAGTTGGGTGCTGCCCGCGCACGAGGAGCAAGGGCCGGATTACTGGGAAATCACGCCTGCGTGGGTGCGCACAGAAGCGCTCGGCGCGCATACCACACTCACGCGCCAGCCGGACGCCATCGACCTCTTTGCGGCAGAAACCGGCGCGGCGCTCGCCGAAACGGTGTATCTGCTGGGCGATGAACTATCTGTCGAGGTGCGCCAGCGCATCCGGCAAGAGGTGCAGCGCCACATTTTCACGCCTTATCTGGCGTATGCGCGCGATCACTGGTGGTTTCACGGTGCATTGAACTGGAACGGTGTCTGCAACGACTCCATCGGCCTGACATTCCTGCGCCTGGAGCAAGACCTCGAAACACTGGTGGAGGCGCTAACCCTGGTCCTTGAAGGGTTTGAAGCGTACATCGCGACCGGCTTTGAGGCGGACGGCGGATCAATCAAGGGCGTGGGCTACTGGAACTACGGCCTGATGTACTACATCACTCTCGCCGAACTGCTGCGCGAGATCACAGGCGGTGAACTCGACCTGCTGGCACAGCCGCGTCTGAAGGATATCGCACAGTACCCGGTCGGTATGGCACTTGTGGCACCGAATCGCTTCATCAACTACGGCGATGCCACCGAACAGCAGTATCTCGCAGTGGGCATGGTCAACCGGCTGGCGGAACGCACGGGCGTTGATCAACTGCGCGCGTTGTTTGCGCCGCTGGATCGCCCCAAGCACTTCGGGTTTAATCCAATCAGCAAAATGGCGATCACGTTGCGTCATGCCGCGTGGTGGGACGAAACACAACCAATCCCCGCGCTGGAACAAACGGACTCGTACTGGCCTGAAAGCGGCGTGATCAAGCAGGTGGGCCAAACCGCCGACGGACGGCAGGTCGTGCTTTCGACCAAGTCTGGGCACAATGACGGCCACCACAGCCATACCGATATCGCGACGTTCATCTACAACGTGGGCGGCGAGAGTCTGATCCCCGATGCGGGGCGCGGCCTCTATAGCAAGCAGTATTTCCGCCAGCAGCGGTATGACAACATCTTCAACAACTCGTACTCACACAACGTGCCGCGCTTCAACGGGGCGCTGCAAGCAGCGGGGCCGGAGTTTGGAGGGTCGGAGCAGTTCTACGGCACGATAATCGAACACGGCACACGCGACAACATCAAATTCGCCGTGATCGATTTCCACACAGCCTATGATCTGCCCGCGCTGACTAAAGCGCGCCGCACGCTCGAACTGGACGTGACCTCCGGCGTGGTGACGCTGACCGATGGGTTCGCGTTCGAGGGCGAGGTGCGCGTCGAAGAAGCATTCGTAAGCTGGCACACCGTCACGGTGGAGGGCAGAACCGCGCGCATCCAGGGCGATGCCAACGCGATCACGCTGGAAGTAGTCGAGCCAGCGGGCGCGCAATTTGCGGTCGAGGCGCTGGAAAAAGGGTGCATCGACAACAAAGTGATGGCCCCGAAGGACGAAAAAACGACCTCTCAGGGGCACGGGACCGGCGTCCTAAGTCGCCTGACAGTCGCACTACCAGCGGGCACAACGCGCTTTGTGCTACGCATCACACCCGCATAAGGGAAACCGAAGGAAACGCACATGACAGGCCCAGTCGCCGACACGTTTTTGCCTATAGAACTGGTCTTCAATCCGAATTGGTGGCACAAGACAACGGGCATTGAATTTACCGAAGCGTTTTATCTGGATGCTGACACGCGTATGCAGCACGATGTCACCATGCGCCGTGTCCTCCACGAACGGTACGGTGACATCGGCCTGGGCGATCCCGATCCGCAACCGCGCCCGGTCATTGGCTCGATGCACGTCGCAGGCGGC
>CBEVZO010000824.1:0-2217 GCA_965554365.1 uncultured Anaerolineae bacterium | reverse complement strand
CCAGCGGGTTTTCGTTGTTGGTGGACGCGATCAGGAACCACGCAATCATGAAGGGCAGCGCGGAGCCAATAGAGAGCAGCACTATACTTACGGTGCGTTCTAGGGGGGATCGAGAGTCGTTTTTACGTGTCACCGGTACGATTTTTCCTTATATTGCGCAACCCGGCGCAGTGTTTTAGCATCTAACCACAAATCACCGCAAGGATGCGCTACAATGACGATGCACACCACCGCCCGCAATACAAACACCTACCTCACTATCGATGAGGAGCGGTGTCAGGTGTGCGATGACTGTGCTGCCCGGCGCAAATGCCGTATCCGGGCGATTCGCACCATTGATCCCGGTGAAGCGCCCATCCTGGACCCGACGCACTGCCTTGGCTGCCGCATCTGTGTGGATGCGTGCCCGTACGGGGCTGTGGTTGAGTACACAGCGGAATAACCTGACGGAGCTACGACGATTATGCCGACCCCTGCTGGTCACCCCCAGGACGACCCCCGCACCGCGCGCCTCGCCTATCTCCGGCGGGAACGCGACGAGGTGGAGGCCAGTTTGCCCCAACATTCCGTGCCTGCCGCGATGCTGGTCCGTCTGGAAGACCTGGAAGAAGAGATTACTGCGCTAGAGGTCGCGCTCAATGTGCGCGCGGGCGACGACAACCAGGATTAACTGCCACCTTTGCCTTCGGTTTTGTCTTTCTCCAGCGCTGTGATGCGCATATACGCGCGTTCCTGCGGGCTGAGGTCCGGCGGATAGGTTATGTCGTCGTAAGTTTCCAGAATCCGGTAGCCTTCTTTTACGTAACTGCGCACAGTGTGCGGGCTGATGCCCATCTCGTCGGCGGCCAGTTCAGCAGACATGCCCTCCACCACGCACAAATTGAGCGCCTGCCGCACGCGATCTGTGATTTCAGGATACTCGCGCCGTTCCGGGACCACGACGGCACGGAATAAGCGGCCCTCGAACTTATCTTTCAGCGCTTCTTTGACATCCTTCGTCACCACAAAATCGTGTTCCTGCGCCCAGCAGATCGCCGAAGCGATGCGGATACGCAGCTCGTTGCGGGTCAGGTAACCATCGACACGCGCTTGCTCGACGGCGCGTACTGTGTCGAGATTGATCTCGCGGTCGAGGACCAGGGTCATGACATTGGGGATCGTATTTTCGATGTGCAGCACCAGTTTGGCGAGGGCGGCGGGTGTTTTGGCCGCGTCTGCGTCGAGTAGCACCACGTCGGGCCATTCGCTCTGATCGACGGCGGCCACGTATTGGCGCACCGAGTCGAGCGTATCCGCCAGGTGGACCACACGCGTGCGACGATCCCAGGCCAGATAGCTGTTGAGCGCCTGGCGCGAGTAAAAGTCGGTGTCCAGGATCAAGACCTTGAGATTTATTTTGCCGATCATTGTGTCCCTCCAGGCGATGCAGTGGCAATCCGGATGCTGGTGCTTTACAGCGGGCCGATCTCAAAAACCAGCGGTTTATAGGGCACGTCTACGAGTGCGGCTCGCAGACTTGCGTCATCTTCAAATGGGCCGTCGATCACCTGCCGCGCGTCGATCCACAGCGTCAGCGGTGCATCCAGCGGATAGGGATCGAGTGCCATGCTGCGTTGGCCGTTGCCCGCGATATGCACGGTGGCGCGTGTACCATTACTGAGCGGTACATCGTCCAGTGTTTGCTCAAAGACGGGACTCATACACAGCACCAGCGAGAGATAGTCCCATACTTGTAGCAGTCGCAGGTTGCGCGCCAATGTTTCCGGCTGAACATGCAGCCCGTAACGCGGGTGATCGGTCAGGGCCGCGATTAACTGATCCTGCCACACGCGCCAGCGCGTCATAAATACGTCGATGCGCGCGCGGTCATCCGGCGGATCGGCGAGGAACTTCAAGCGCATTTCGTAGAGCGCAAGGCAGTGCTGCACCGTCAGCAGGGCGGCGTAGCGATTCTGTTTGTGGACAGCGGTGATGTTTTGTTCCCAGATGTCGAAATGCACGCTCAGCGGCATTTCGGTGAAGGTACGTGGCTGGCCGTTGGCGTTGATCGTGGGCTGATCTTCGACGGCGCTCCACCCCGCGTCATGATTTAGCGCAGCGATTAGCAGTTCCTCGCGTGGTTCAAACGTCATTGCGCCGCTGCCGATCCAATGCTTCGCGATCAGTCCGGCGATATAGGCGTGGGCCATCTGGTGAATTATCCAGATCGTGCCCGTT
>CBEVZO010000823.1:0-2218 GCA_965554365.1 uncultured Anaerolineae bacterium | reverse complement strand
GCGAGATCAACCGTCTTGGATGGAGAGGGGGCCGGGGGGTGAGGCCGTTCTGCGCACTACGACAAGTGACTGATAACTCCTTCGTGGACCCGTCGTTTTGCACCCCATAGCACCCCCACCATCGATATGCTATAGTTGCGCCACTGGTTAGATTTAGATTATTTCATTGTCAGGAGTAACATTTTATGTTTGACGATTTTGCACCGCGCCTCGCGCACATCCTCACCGCATACTCAATTCCCGTCCAGCCCGGCGATTACGTCGGTATCATGGTCAGTGCCAAGGCCGAACCGTTCGCGTTGGCGCTCTATGAGGCCGTGTTGCGACGCGGCGGTCACCCGCATTTGCGCGCGGCGCTGCCCGGTGCGCGGGAAATTTTCTACGAGCTGGCGAACGATGACCAGTTGCAGTTCCTCGATCCGCTGACGATGGAGTTCATCCAGCGCATCAATGTGTTGTACTCCGTCACCGCCCCGACCAACACGAAGGCGCTCTCCGGCGTGGACCCCGCGCGGCTCGCGCTGGCACAGAAGGCCGGTCGCCCGTTCATGGAGGTGTACTTCAAGCGCATTGAGGACAAGTCGCTGCGTTGGAACATCACCGCATGGCCCACGCAGGCCGCCGCTCAGGAAGCTGAGATGGGCTTGCGCGCTTACACGGAGTTTGTGTATAACGCGTGCCGCCTGAACGAAGCCGACCCCATTGCGGTGTGGGAAGAGACGAAGGCGCAGCAGGAAAAGCTGATCACATGGCTCAACGGGAAAAAGAAGGCCGTCGTCAAGGGGCCGGGCATCGATCTCACGTTCAGCTTTGACGGGCGGCTGTGGGTCAACTGCTGGGGTGACAATAACTTCCCCGACGGCGAAATCTTCACCAGCCCGATTGAGGACTCAGTGAACGGGCATGTCGAGTTCAACTTCCCGACGATGTACGGCGGGCGCGAGATCAACGGCGTGAAACTCACGTTCAAGGACGGCAAAGTGGTCGAGGCCAGCGCCGCGAAGGGCGAAGACTACCTGCTGAGCCAGCTCGACATGGACGAGGGCGCGCGTTTTCTCGGCGAGTTCGCCATCGGCACGAACTACGGCATCCAGCGCTTCACCGGATCGACGCTGTTCGATGAGAAGATCGGCGGCACGGTCCACATGGCGTTGGGGCAGGGCTTCGAGGAGGCCAACGGCGTCAACAAGAGCCAGGTGCATTGGGACATGGTCCACGACATGCAAGACGGCGGGCAGATTCTCATCGACGACACGCTGTTTTATGAGAACGGCCAGTTTGTGATCGAGGGGTAACGCCGCCCGCGTCTTGATTTTCGTAGGGACGTATGGCAATACGCCCTGACACTGCCCCTACAGAGGTTCCCGGATTTCTTATCATTTTCTTTGAGGAGACAGCAGTGGATCGACTAAAACATATCAATTGGCGACCGATCGCGGTTCTTTTAGTGATCATTGTGGTGGTACTTAGCTTTGGCGGTTTCGGGATCGGCACATCGTCGGCGCAAGATGACGATACAGACAAGCCCGTATCTGAAATGAACACCGAAGAAGTTCTAGAATATGTGCAAGGACAAGGGCTTAATTCGGTGTTGGGAGTGTTCTTCTCGTATTTTGCGGCTGTCATTCCTGGTTTTGGCCGCATGGCCCCCAAGAGCAAACGCTTCTTTGTGCTGTTTATTTGTCTGCTGGTCCCCGTCGGGGCGCAATTGCTGCTGTGGTATATGAATGGTACGCCGGACAAAACCGGCACATTCTTGACCGAACTCTGGGATGTCACCAAAGCGGGGTTGACGGCGTTTTCCACCTCGCAAATCGCGCATACACGTAAATTGTAACCGCGCACACGGCTCCAATATGCGGCTTATTTGAAGAAAGAGACTATATAACTTATGACACACCAACTCGCCAAAGACCTCGCCACCATCCTCACCGACTACTGCTCCCCGGTCAAGCCGGGCGAGTACATTACCATCGTGGCGAACCCCACGACCTCCGCACCGATCATTACCGCGCTGATGGAAGCGATCCTGCGGCGCGGCGCACGGCCCAACCTCCAGACGCCGCTGCTCAGCCCGGACTACTCCGACTACTTTGAGATGTATGTGGAGCTAGGCAGTCAGGAGTTACTCGAAGCCACCGATCCCACGCTCATGAGTTGGGTCGAAGCGTCACACGCGGTGTTTTTCATCAAAGCGCCGCTCAACACGAAGGCGCTC
>CBEVZO010000822.1:0-2219 GCA_965554365.1 uncultured Anaerolineae bacterium | reverse complement strand
AGTGTACTCGGATTATCTTTGGCTCTCACCTTATCATAGTTCTAAGATACAAGGGTCATAGTTCTAAGATACAAGGGGCGTATCGCATACGCCCCCGACACATCACCGCATGAGTGCGATCATCGCAGATCGCCCGGCGCACACGCACCGGGCGACATACAAGCCGGACCGTGAAACGGCCCTCAATTCCCAGCCCCTTTAGCGGGCTTACAGGCTTTTCGCAGCCGCCGCGTTTATCTCGGCGGCGTACACTATTCACAACGCGGATATGTCGTGCAACGATTGCCACCGCACCGCACGTCATCTTGTGGCACACACCTCACATCATGCTCATTGTCACGCGGACTGCGTTTTTAGTCCCTTTAGCGGACTTATCAGCCTTTTGCTGTAGCCGCTGTGTTTTAACCGGCGGCGCACACTACTCCGCAACCGGCCCGCCGATCCCGCAAACAACTGATCCCTAACATCTCTGCGCGCAGAGGCGTTTTTCTCCCCCTCTCCGGCTTGGCGGAGCGTGACCGCACTACAGGTCACGCGGGGGCACGGGGGGGGAGGTGCATTTCTCTACCGCCTCACACCAACGGCAGCACCGTCTCCACCACCGCGTCGAGCATCCCCGCATCGTCCACCAACTGCACCAACACGACCGAATCCGCGCCCGCTGTCGCAAAACGCCGCACCGACGCCGCACAATCCTCCGGCGCGCCCACGACTGAGAACTCATGCAGCCACTCGTCCGGCATCTCGCGCGCCAACAGGTCTACGCCGCCCGCCGCCAGGATTTCACGCAGCCGGGGCACAATACCCAACGGCTCCAATTGCTGATGGAAGCGTTCCGGCGCGAGAATCTGCGCGATCAACGGGCGCAGCCGGTCCCGCGCGGCCTGAGCGTCTGCATCGACCGCGCACGGCACAAATACCGTCACGCGATGCGCCTCATCCGCACGCCCCGCCTCACGCTGACCGCCCGCGATCTGCTCGCGCGCCCACTGGATGTAACTCGGCGATGACCCTTCCGCCAGAATCGTGCCATCCGCCACGCGCCCCGAAAGCGCCAGCGACTTCGGTCCGCGCACGCCTAACTGGATCGGTGGCACATCACCAATGGGCGGGAACTCTAGCTGCACCGCGTCCAGATTCACATGCCGCCCGTGCAACGTCACGTTCTCACCGCGCAGCAGCGCCCGCACAACCTGCGTCACCTCGCCCAGCGCCGCCAACTGCGACTTGGGAAACGCACCAATCTGCCGCATCCACTCCCCGACGCCGTGCCCGAATCCAGGCAGCAGCCGCCCCGGATGCAACCGCAGCAAAGTCGCGATCTCCATCGCCGCGAACGCCGGATTCCGCGCCACAGCGGGCATGATCCCCAACCCGACCGTGATCGTCTCCGTCACCGCCAGCGCCGTCGCGACGGACGAGATGCCACCGCCAAAAAAACAGTCCTCCACCAACCACAGTTCATCAAAACCGCCGCGCTCGGCCCGCTGACAAAAGTCGCGCAGGTCCTCCGGCGGATTGTGGCATTTGAACATCACTCCGATCTCGAATTCGCGTGTTGTGTCATTCATCTATGCTGACTCCTTCGCAGGAAAAGAAAACGACCATGCACCTGATTGTACCAGCCAACACCATCAGCCAAACGGTGTCATCTCGCACATTGTAACGCGCCGCACCGCCTGTTATAATTCGCGGCGGAAAACGCACCAATAATCGGAGCAGCCGTCATGTCCGACACACCCCAACCCACCAGCGCCGCCGAAAATGGTGCCGCGCCTGCGATGGTGCGGCTGCACGCGATCATTCACGGCTACGTGCAGGGCGTCAGCTTCCGTGCCTACACGCAGCGCGAAGCCGCGCAACTAAAGATCACCGGCTGGGTGAAAAACAACTGGGATGGCACGGTCGAAACCATCGCGGAGGGACCACGCGCGCAGATCGCGGCGTTTGAACGATGGTTGCATCGCGGGCCGCGCATGGCAACAGTTGATCGGGTGGCATCCACCACCAGCGAGGCCACCGGAGAATTTAGCCGCTTCAACATTCGCTATTGAACCGAGGCGTTATGCTCACCAAAAATCCACAGCGTCTCGCCTGGTTGACCATGCTAGGCGGGCTGATGCTCTTTTTTCTGCTCTGCCTCGGCGCATTTCTGTTTGCGCGCTGGGTAGTCTACGAATCGCCCACCGCGATGAACGTAATGCTGCATGTGGGGCAAG
>CBEVZO010000821.1:0-2221 GCA_965554365.1 uncultured Anaerolineae bacterium | reverse complement strand
GCGACTGCGCCGTGCCCATAGGCGTTGGCTTTGACGACGGCCATCAGCGCCACTTCGTCGCCCACAATCGCTTTCAGGCGGCGCACATTATGTGCCATCGCGCCTACGTCGATCACGACCCACGTCGGGCGTTCGGGGCGATCCACATGCACCGGCTCATACAGGCCCGTGCGCCGCGCCAACTGGATCGCGTCACCGGGATCGGCGAGTAGTTCGCGCACCACGCGCTCCATACGCGCGACCTCGCCGCCCTTGACGAGGATGATGTCGTGCGGGCCGAGGTCTTCACGCGTGACGCGAGCAGCATCCTCTGCGCTGAAGGTGAGCGCCACATGGTCGCGTTCCATGCCGTGTTCGATGGCGGCGCGTCCTGCTTCCGCCGCGAGATCGCCCTGCGTTACCAGTGTGTCGCACATACGGGCGGCGTACTGTCCCACCTCGATGTGCGCCAGCGCGGATTGGTGGCCCAGCCCGTCCAGATCACCCATTACGAAAATTGCGCGCCCGCGTTCATCCTTGACCGCCGCGAGCCAGTCCAGCGCGGCGATCATGCCCTCTGGATTCGCGCTCACCGTGTCGTCGATCACGAGGCTGCCGCTGGGACCGTCCAGCGGATTCATGCGGCCCGGCAGTGGGGCAAGTTGTGTCAGGGCGTGGAGGCCGTCTTCCAGCGGGATATCGTAGCTCAGGCCGACGGCGAGCGCCGCTAATGAGCTGTAGAGTTGGTGCGCACCGAGCAGCGGAATCCAGCGGCCCGGATAGCGTTCCTGAAAGTGGCGCAGGTCGAAGCCGGTTTTGTCGCGATCCACGAGAATGTTGTACGCGAGCAGGTCCGCGCCGAACGCCGGTTCCGCGATGTCCAGGCCGACGGTCATGATGTTGGCGTTCGTTTCGCCCGCCAATGGACGCACGCGCGGATCGTCGAAGTTCAGCACGGCGAGACCTTCTTCCGGCAGCCCGCGCACAAGATCGCCTTTTTCGCGCGCGATAGCCTCCAGCGAGGTCATGCGATCCGTGTGGGCGCGCTGCACGGCTGTCACCACGCCGATCAGCGGATGCGCTAAGCGGACCATCTCCGCCATTTCGCCGGGCTGATTGGTTCCGAACTCCAACACGGCGAACTGATGCTCGCTGCTGAGCTTGCCCAGTGCGAGGGGCAGGCCGAAGCGTCCGTCAATGCTGCCGGGGTTGGTGTAGACGTTGAACTTGCAACTCAGCACCTGCGCGATGGCTTGTTGTGCGGTGGATTTGCCCGCGCTGCCGGTTACGCCGATCACGGTGGTCCCGTATTTTTGCAGGATGATCTCGGTCCAGCGCAGGAGCGCATCCTCCACGCTGCGCATGACGATCACGGTCAGGCCGCCGGTGTCGAAACGCGGCGGGTGGGTACACATGATGCCCTTCGCGCCGTGCTGCACCGCGTCCTCCATGACGTGATGCCCGTCGCCGTGTTCGGTTTTCATGGCGACATACAGTTCGCCGTCGCGGGCGTCGGCAGCGTCAAAGCAGAAGTTGGTGAACAACTGCGCCACCGGTTCGCCAAACAACTGGCCGTCGGCGGCTTCGAGGATATCAAAGAGGTTGATCATGGCACGCTCCCCGTTCTGTTAGCCCCTCCCCCTAACCCCCTCCCCACAAGTGGAGAGGGGGAAGTGCCACGAAGGAACTAACCGCAATAAAAACACTACGGATCGATTATGATGATTGTAGTGTAGGCGGGTGCGAGTTTTCGCGCCAGTTTGGGGGAGATGGGCGGTGTATTTAAAGTTTTGGATAACGGCTTGCTTTACCCAATCGCTAACCCTTGGCTGCTTCTGGTGTAGGTGCTTTACTCGGCGTCGCCCGCTGCGGGATCAACTTAATCTGCGGGTAATGTGATCGGGCTGGCAGCATTATCGTTCTGCCACGCGTCGAAATCCTCGAAAACTTGCGGATCAGGGTCGCCGTCGTAAATGTACTGGAACGTAACCGCGTTGACATGGGTATCGTCAACTTGGATCAGCGCCATGTATGTGTATTGGCTGCTGATAGTTCCCGCATTGGTGACGCTGATTGTGAAGGATAGTTTGTGAAGCGTAATGCCATCAATGGTGATTTCGTGTGGCCCGTCAATGGGAGTGGCTTCAAACTGTCCGGCGATTTCTTCGATCTGCGTTTCGATATCGATTATCTGCGCGTTCATGATGTCTTGCGCGGTGATGGCGACGCCAGCTTCGGGTGC
>CBEVZO010000820.1:0-2234 GCA_965554365.1 uncultured Anaerolineae bacterium | reverse complement strand
ATGCAAAACTGTCCTCCCGCCAGCCGTCAACGGGGGAGGCCAGGAGGGGGTCCATGACCACAACACAACCCTGCCTCGATATCCGGGGCGTCTCGAAGACCTTCCGTGACAGCGGCGGCACAGTTCATGCGCTGGACGATGTGAGTTTTGCGGCCTACCCCGGCGAGTTCATCACGATCATCGGGCCGAGCGGCAGCGGTAAAAGCACGCTGTTCAATCTGCTCACGGGACTGACCACGCCGGACCAGGGCACGATCACCATCGCGTGCGGCGATCCATCGGTGCAACGCCGCGCAGGACGCGTGGGCTACATGCCCCAACGCGATCTGCTGCTGCCCTGGCGCACCGTGCTGCATAACGTGATCCTCGGCCCGGAGCTAGATGGACGCTCCACGCGCGCGGCACGCCGCCGTGCCCGCGACCTACTACCGCTGTTCGGATTGGAGGGGTTCGCGGACGCCTTTCCCGATGCACTCTCCGGCGGGATGCGCCAACGCGCCGCGCTGCTGCGCACATTCCTCACCGACCGCGATATTCTGCTGCTGGATGAGCCGTTCGGGGCGTTGGACGCACTGACGCGCCGCGAATTACAGCGCTGGCTGCTGGACGTGTGGCAGCACTTCCGCAAGACGATACTGTTTATCACGCATGATGTGGAGGAAGCGGTGTTTCTGGGGGATCGGGTGTTGGTGTTCAGCGCGCGACCGGGGCGCATCGTGAAACAACTGCCCGTCGATCTGCCACGCCCACGCGAGTCACTCTCGCGCATGTCGGAAGACATGCGACGTTTGGAAGGGGAATTATTCGCGGCGTTGGAAGCCGGAAACGGAACCGCCGCTGATCCTCCGCCTAGCAACTGAGATACACCCATTGCCTGAAATGCAAATAGAATGAGGCTATCTGTTGCAGAAGACACAGGTTTGTGAGAAACGCAACCATGTTGAATTTCTTCCACCCCAAACAGCGTACACTCCTGTTTTTAACGCTGCTGATGCTTTTCGTGCTGGTACTCAGCGTCAGATGGAACGACAGACATGACATGCTGGCACATGCACACACTCAAACGGACAGCAATCAGGACATGCTAGCCTATGTCATCTACAACTTTGATGGGGAACCCACACCATTGATGTTGTACGATCCGCGTGCCCGTGATAGTACAGACTTGTTTGAGGGATTCACCGTCCATCCCTTTGTCCCTATGTATTTCAGTGGGCTTACCTACAGCACGGATGCGCGTTTGGCCTTTTCCTCATATCATGAAGGAAATGCTGATATCTACGTGTTGGACGCCCGATCAGGAGACAGATCACCTGTCAACATAACCCAGAGCTCTACCATTGATGAGTATGTATTAGCTTGGAGCCCCGACGGACGTTTTTTAGCCTTTGAGTCACATGACAACGACAACACGTTAATCTTCGTGTGGGATGGGATAACAGCAATCAACATCACGCCAGAGGATATGCCCAGTGCGGCTGAAAGATATCGGACAGCGTGGAGTCAAGATGGGCGGCTGGCTTTTACCATATGGTTTGGTTTTGAGCCTGACGATCCGCCGGACGAGATTTATCTGTGGGATGGAACGGCCACTACCAATCTCAGCCAGAATCCAACAGGCAATGACACCTTTCCAGCCTGGAGCGCGGATGGGCAGTTGGCGTTCCTATCCTCTTACGGGATTCTTGTATGGGATGGGGTGTCTGTCAAAAATGAAGCGCCGGATCGTGATTCGTTCATCCATGCTGCACAAGGGCTGACCGCTTACTATTCCGCTCCCACGTGGACTAACGATGGGCTTTTGGCGTTTGTATCCACGATTCCGCCTGATACTCACGCCCAGATTTATGTATGGGATGGACACACAGCGACCAATATCAGCCAAAACCCAACGTTGCACAATGGCAATCCACGCTGGAGCGGTGATGGGCGTTGGGCTTTCGTGACGTTCTTCTCACGAGAGCAATTGGTATACGTTCGCGATGCTGATAACCGCACCTTGCTCACCGTTGAAGGGCAATATGGACCAGCATGGAGTCCGAGTGGTTATCTACTATTTTGCAGACCGGGATGGATCTTGTATATGTGGGACGGACGAGAAATTATCGAGGTTGCGCAAGGTCGCGACATCTGGGCGCAATGGAACGGCGGTTCGAGTATCTTGTGTTCAAGTGGATAACATCAGGACGCAGCCAAACACCTACCGCGCCCGCGCGAATCACTCTCGCGGATGT
>CBEVZO010000819.1:0-2237 GCA_965554365.1 uncultured Anaerolineae bacterium | reverse complement strand
ATGGCGCTGTAGGGTTTGAGCCGCCACGCAATCGCGAGGTGTCACACTACGCGCAACATGATCAGCGCCCACAGCCCCGCGAGCGCCAATATCACACTACGGGCTAGTTCTGTGATTGGGGACTGGGGACTGGCACGCAATGCAATTATCACCAGCGAGATGATGACCAGAAGGGGGATATCGCGGAGACTGAGATGTTCTTCATTGTCGTTTTTGTCATTATTGTCATTTGACGGCGGCATGAGATTCCTCCGCATCCAGCAGCACGCGGAGTTCCTCGACCACCGGGCGCAGACGTTCGCCGTAGGGCGTGCCCGCGCTGCGCTCCAACTCGCGCCGCCATTCCACATACGCGTGGCTGTACGCGTGCAGGTCGGCGTTAGTGTTCGCGTCAGTCAGATTGTGACGCATGTAGGCCAGCATGAGCATGTAGCGCGTGCTGATGCTGCGGCGCAGGTCCAACGGGCCGCCCGGCGGCTTGATGCGCTTGAGCAGCTCGCGCACGCGGTCGTCCTCATTCGCGAGGAACAGATACCACGCCGTTAACGCGCGGAAGAAGTTGGTCTGCGCGGTGTTGGGCAGCCGGTCCGCGAAGGTTTGCGCGGCCTCTGTGAAGCGCCCCTCGGTCACGAGCGCGTCGGCTTCGGCGATCACCACGATGTCGCAGCGCAGCCGGGCACGCAGCGAGCGCCCCGTGCAGTCGTTTTCCGCGTCCACTACGGCGCGTGCTTCGGCAGCGTATCCCGTAGCGGCAGCGGCGTCGTTCAGGAAGTTGTACGCCGCCGAGAGCGTGACCAGCACCGTCAGATCGCGGTCGCCCTGGTTATAACGTTCGCGCATCTCGCGCAGCACCGCGTCCGCTTCACCGGACTTGATGCGCTTGGTGTTTTCTGTGAAGGGGCCGATCCACTGCATCTGACGCAGCGAGGAGCTAACCGTCAATATGGGTGGCACGAACGCGAACAGTACAGCAATGCCGATCAGCGTCCACAGCGGCAGGCCGAGCCGAATCCCGATCAACACGATGAGCGATGCGGCGACGGAAAGATAGATCGTCTGGCGTGAGAACATGGTTACACCTCGTGTGTGGTTGTGGGTAGGTTCAGCAGGGCGCGGATGTCGGCGGCGATGGCGGTCAGGCGTGCGCCGTAGGGATTCGCGGCGTTGCGGGTGGCGTAGGCGTCCCAATCGTCGAGCGCGGCGGCGTGCGTGTCTAAATCGGCGATGGTGTCGGAATCCTCGAACACATGGAGTTTATGCCGTATGTAGGCCAGTAGCAGCAGGAAGCGCGAACTGAGCCGGCGCGTGTCATCCCGGCGCGGCCATGACGCGGGAATCTCGGACAGTACCTCGCGCGCAGTGTCGTGATCGTCGCCCAGGAAGTACGCCCAGGCGGTCAGCGCGGTCTGGAACTGCGGTTGGAGCGCGTCGCGCATGTGGGTACGCATGGTACTCGCCGCTGCGATAAAGCGGCCTTGTGCCAGCAGTGCATCACAGTACGTCAGATACGCCAGATCGCAGCGTCCCCGCGACGAGAAACCGGTGGCGGCGCAGGCGTGGGCGGTGATGGCGTTGAAGGCTTCCAGCGCGAAGGGATCGGCCTCAATGCCGCGCCCCAGGTGTGTGTAGGCGGCGGCCAGCGTGATCGTGGTCAGGGGTGAGGTGTCGCCCTGCGCGCGGCGCTGCGTGAGTTCGTCGATCACGGCGTCCGCGTCTCCGCTGCCAATGCGCGTCATGAAGGCGTGGTAGGTGCGATGCCAGCCCAGCGAGTGCCAGGTCTGCCAGTAGGCCACCAGCCAGGACGCGACGATCAGCGCCGCGAGCGCGAGGAAGATCGACGTGAGCGACCAGCCGAGCAGCCGTCCGGCGAGAGCGATCACCAACCCGGCGATGATCACGTTCCGGGCGCGGGTGCTGCGTGAATTTTGCATGGGGTGTTGCCTCCATCGTGTCATGTGCTGCTGCCGTAGCGTGTGTGCTGCGCGCAATTGTAACGCAACGTGGGCCGGAGCTACACCAGCACCGCGTCAAGATCAGGGATGATCTCGCACAGCCGCGCGCCGTAGGGGTTGTGTGCGTTGCGGGTGAGTTCCTGCTCCCAGCGAGGAAATGCCGCGTGGTATGTGAACATCTCGTTCGCGTTGATCGTAGTGAGCAACTTGTGCCGCATATAGGCGACGATCAGCGCGTACTTGGACGGAATGCGCAGCTTCGCGGGCGGTAGAGGCGCGGACTTT
>CBEVZO010000818.1:0-2238 GCA_965554365.1 uncultured Anaerolineae bacterium | reverse complement strand
GTTGCCACCTGGATGCTTTTTCATCCCTCTCAAGATGTGGGTAATGATTAGCCCGTCAAGCCGGAGGGGGGGAGCCAATCCCCGTATCTGACGCTCTAATGTCTTTGCTTGCGGAAATGGGAATTCGCATTTTAACCGCAAAGGATACATTGCCGTGTTGCGCAGAACGGCCTCACCCCCGGCCCATAGCATTAAGCCGAGGGATTTGTGTCTCAGCTTGCCGTGTTTACCTCACCCCCCGGCCCCTCTCCACACGCGGAGAGGGGGAGAAAGCGTGCTTGTGGGATGTGACGTGTCGCGCGGGCAGGAGTGTGCATTACTGCTGGTCAGGCCAGATCGGATGGCAGAATCGGCAGGTGGCGGATGCGTTTGCCGGTGGCGGCGAAGATCGCGTTCGCGACTGCCGGAGCCACCGGGGGCACGCCCATCTCGCCGATACCGGTCGGGCGGTTCTCGCTTTCCACAATGTACACCTCGACCTGCGGCATTTCATCATAGCGCAGCAGCGGGTAGTCGTGGAAGTTGCTTTGCTGGATCACGCCTTCCTCAACGGTGATGCTCGCTTTGAGCGTCGCCGTCAGCGCGAAGGCGATGCCGCCCTCCATCTGCGCGCGGATACCGTCGGGATTCACCGGAATGCCACAATCCACTGCAACGACCATGCGCTGCACGCGCACCACGCCGCCCGCCGTCACTTCGACTTCGGCGACCATCGCGACGTGCGTCACGTTGAAGGTGGAGTAGACGGCCATGCCGCGTCCCCAACCGTCTGGCAGGGGATCGCCCCAACCGGCGTTTTCAGCGGCGAGGCGGATCACGGCTTCGCGCGGATTGCCCGCGTGCATGATCAGGCGCAGGTCGAGCGGGTCCTGCCCGGTGACAGCGGCGAGTTCGTCCACAAACGACTCCTGCGGAAACGCTTCGGTGAAATTCCCCACCGAGCGCCACGCGCCGGTGCGCAAGGCGTGGGCTTGCTGCGTGCGGGTGCTGGGTACGCGGGTCGTATCCAGAGTCGCCTCGACGTAGCTGGCGCTGAGCGGGTGGTAGTAGTCGTTTTGCATATCGTCTTCGCGCGTCCAGATCAGTTTCACCGGCTTGCCGATGGTTTTGGAAATGCGCACGGCCTCAGCAACGTAATCGTTTTCAAGCCGCCGCCCAAACGCACCGCCGATCAACGGGACGTGAAGAGTCACACTTAGGCCGCTCAACCCGGCGTAGCTTGCGGCCTGGACACGGGCATCCTGGCGGTTTTGTGTCGGTGCCCAGACCTCGGCGGAATCGGCGCGCACGTCGGCCACGCAAACCATCGGCTCCATGGTGGCGTGCGCCTCAAAGGGCATGTGATAGTGCGCCTTAAGCACGCCGGATTCGTCGCTGAGATCGTAGGATGATGCATAGCCCTCGCGAATCGCGGCGCTGCTGAGTCCAGGGTTGCCCGCAGTCCAGGTGATGTCCAGCGCCTCGCGTCCCTGGAGCGCGCTCCAGGTGTCGTCCGCAATCACGACGGGGAAATCGCGCATCGTGATCACGTCCTGCACGCCTTCGATGGCGCGGGCGGCGCTGTCGTCGTAGCTTTCGACTTTCGCGCCGACGACGGGCGGGCGCACGATCATGGCGACGACCATGCCGGGTAGTTGCAGGTCGCTGCAAAACTGTGCCGCGCCGGTCACGAAATCGGCGTTGTGCCAGTTGCCCATTTCTGTACCGATGTAGCGGAAATCTGCCGGGTCTTTGAGTTCAAATTCCCCGCGTTCGGGCACGTCCAGCGTGGCGGCTGTTTGGACCAGATCGCCGTAGGGGATGCGCTCCCCGGTGGTGCTGTGGACGACTGCGCCCAGTTCGGCGTAACACGTCGCGGGATCGACGTTCATGATCTGCGCGGCGGCGGTGACGAGCATCGTGCGCGCGGCTGCGCCCATGTTGCGGAGCGTGGTGTACGAACTGCTGATGCTCTGGCTGCCGCCCGTGACTTGATTACCATAGGCGCGGTCGGCGGGGGATTGTGCGGTGATGATCTGGGAGATGTCCGCTTCGAGTTCGTCAGCGATGATCATCACAATGGCGGTGCTGATGCCCTGGCCCAACTCGGAGCGGTGGACGCGTACGAGAACCGTGTTGTCGGCGTTGATGACGAGGTAGATGTTGGGTTCGAAGGCGTCGTCAGTGCGCGCGAGGTTTTTGATCGCGATATCGTCGTGCGTGGCGGCGGCGGAATCCGGCAGACGCACGCCCAGGACG
>CBEVZO010000817.1:0-2238 GCA_965554365.1 uncultured Anaerolineae bacterium | reverse complement strand
GGCTTCCAGCTTGCGCCGTGCCGTGACATCGCGCACCGCCGACAGCACTTCATCCGGCCCCACCTGCACCATGCGCGCCTCAAAATTCACCGGGCCGCTGAGTGTGTGCAGTACATACTCAACTATCTGCATTTCTGCGGTGTCCAGCGTGTGCTGGATCGCCGCCAGCAGCAAATCTGCTTTGTCTGATGGTAACAAGTCGTGCAGCCGCTTGCCGACGGCCTGTTCGGGGGCTTCATCCACCACCTGCAGCGCGCGCTCAGAACTACCGCGCACGTCGAGATAGACTCCCTCACGATTGAGCCGAAACACAAAACCGGGGATCGCGGAGAGGATGGCGTCGCTTTTGGCTTCGCTCTCGCGCAGCGCGGCTTCGGCTTCTTTGCGCGCGGTGATATCTTCCTTCACCGCGACATAGTGCGTGTTCCGTCCCTGTGCATCCCGCACCGGCGAGATCGAAGCGAATTCCCAGTAGAGAACACCATTTTTCTTGCGGTTGCGGAACTCCCCGCGCCACTCGCCGCCTGCGGTGATGGTGGCCCACAGTTCACGGTAGACCTCGTCGGGGGTGAGCCCTGAATTTTGGATGCGTGGATTTTGCCCGATCACTTCGTCGGGCGTATAGCCGGTTAGCGTGGTGAATTTGGGATTGACATATTCAATCGTCCCATCGAGGTCGGTGATCATCACGGTGCTGGGGCTTTGCTCGACGGCCTGCGTCAGCTTACGCAACAACGCTTGCGAGTGGGCATGATCCGCATGCACCCGGCGCAACAGTTGCACAGTCAGCAGCCCACCCAGACCAACAACGATGATTACCGCCCCCGCAAATGCCACGATCAGAGTTTCGGGCATGGAAATGCCACCTCGCTATCGTCTGGCGCGCACGGCGACGCGGCCAGTACCGGATCGAGTGATCACCACAGGCGCATGTCGCTCAAACAACACGCGCAGGACATTAAAGTCCTATAGTGGAATTTAACAGTAATCCATTGAGCAAGCTAATGCTGTGATTGTATTTTACGGCCTAATCCCGCTCCTATTGTAGCATGATCGGAGTGTGCATGGCGGGAAAACAGATTACGACAGCGCCGCCACCGCCGCGATGATTGTCACGATCCCGATCACGCCCCACACAGCCAGAAACGTCATGGTCGTGCGCACCGCATCGGGCTTGCCGATCCGCATTCCGCGCTGTTGCATCATCCGGCGTACGAATATCCCACGCCCTGCGAAATACACATACATCCCGCCGCCCACCAACCCGAAATACGCCCATGCGTCACTGCCAAGGATCAATAGCAGCCCCGCCACCGGCAGCGTCCAGATCGTCAGCACGTCCCAATACGCCTCGCCGCGCACGTCCGCATGAAACAGCGGGTCTACGCCGGCTTCCGGCTCCGTCACGCCCAATTTCACCGCCAGTTGCGGCGCGAACGCCGTGATCGCCTGCCCCACCCAACCGATCATTGACACAATCAACACAACAATGCCCCAGATCACATGCATCATGTAACTCCTAAAATTAGGTGGTCAACGCCTGATGACAGACGGTCACGCATCCCGTCCATGACTTCGCTGTTTCATTATACGTTGATTCGGATTTACCGAGATGCCGCCCACAAACAATCAGGGCGACTCCCGCGTGGGAATCGCCCGTTTGGCTCGTCCAAGCATCGCGATCACGGATAAGCATCACCGCGCAGGAGCAACTCGACGCGCCGCTGCAACACGATTACGACGTCGTCGCCCATCACAAACCCACGTTCATCCTCGTACGCAGCGAGGTCTTCAACCGCCACCGCCCTATCGTACCAGTAGACTTCATAGAACCCGTCTTCGTACCACACACAAATCTGTGTCCGCTTGCCCGGCACTTTCAGAGTCAGAGTTGAGAGGGACGTTCCAGGCACAACTGCTTCAAACCCTGGATGAGCGCGCAGCAGCGGAATCAGATCGAGCATCGCCAGAGCGTGCGCGTAGACAAGTTTACCGAGACCGGTTTTGGATTCGCGCGTATGCGGCACAAAATTCTCGCGATAGTTCCGCTCTACAGCATCCCAACTACCGTATGCCATTGTCCACTCCGTTCATGATTCCCTGATCTTACTTTATTCTACTACAGAGCATATTCACCCACAAACCAAAACAGGGCGATCTCCACACGGAGGTCGCCCTGGATCATGCAACCGTTGATACGCGGCGTCTAGATCGTGTAGTCCATTTCGTAGAAATCGG
>CBEVZO010000816.1:0-2245 GCA_965554365.1 uncultured Anaerolineae bacterium | reverse complement strand
TCCCAGACCGGGGGCGGGGCGCTGGAAGGCGTGATCCGCAAGCGGCTGGTATGGGTGTCGAGCGTGAAGACCACCGTCTCGTCGGCGGTGTTGGTTGCAAACGCGACGTTCGCCGCATCCACCGAGCGCCCGTCCGCACCGAACGCGTCCCAATTGCCCGTCATCACGATCTTGCCGATGTAGCCGCCGGGCGTGGGGATAGTGATGGTCGCTTCGTAGAAACCGCCGCCGATATCGCTCAGCGCGGTGGCGGGATCGGCGTTGTTCCAACCGTTGAAGTCACCGACTGCTGTGAAGTTTGTGCCGAGATCGTCGTCCGCGTGGACGATGTTGCTCTGCGGCAGGAAGCCATCGACGTAGCTGTTCGTGTCAAACGTGAACAGGACGGTCTGACTGGCGGTTTGCAGATTCACAAAAGCGTTGTTCGCCGGGTAGCTGGTACTCCAATCGCCACACGTGACCACTTTCCATTCACGGTCGCCAGCGTTAGCAATCGTGTCCTGGCGTGAGAAAATGCCGTCACCTGCCACCACGTCGCCGTTCGTGCCGTCGTCAACCATCGGATGCGTTGTCTCATTCCAACCCTGGAATGCACCCGCCACACACCACACATCCGGGGGCGGTGGTGCGCCCTGCGGCGCGATGCTCACGCGACCGGTGTTCAAATCGATGGTGAAGATCACATCCTCGTTGTCGGCGGTCGTGGTGAAGTTGATGTTATCCGGCGTACCCGCGTGGCTGCCCTGTACATCAAAGCCATGCCAGGATGCATGTCCCGTGATCACGAACTTACCCATATAGCCGCCTGCGGCGGGGATGGTGTAGGTCAGTTGATAGAGGCCGCCGCCCATGTCCACCATTGCCGTCGCTGGATTGGCGTTGTTCCAACCTTGCCAGTCACCGACCGCTGTGAAGCCTGCCGCCGGGACCGTATCGCCGGTCACGTCGTGGATATTGCTGGTGGGCACAAAGCCGTCCGCGTAACTGTTGGTGTCGAGCGTGAACAGTACCACTTGATCGGTGGTGCTGGTCTCGAACCAGGCGTTGTTGCCGCCCGGATAGGTGGTGGTCCAACTACCGCAGCTTGTGACTTTCCACTCGTAGAAGGCGGCTGTCGCGAT
Source organism: uncultured Anaerolineae bacterium (assembly GCA_965554365.1). Taxonomy (GTDB): domain Bacteria; phylum Chloroflexota; class Anaerolineae; order Aggregatilineales; family Aggregatilineaceae; genus CAYRNY01. Next base: position 1,124 of record CBEVZO010000816.1, on the reverse strand, counting down.
AGTGTCCTGGCGCGAGAACACGCCGTCGCCCGCCACCTCGTCACCGTTCAGACCGAGATCGTTCAGCGGGTGGCTGCTGGTGTCATAGCCCTGGAAGCTGCCCGCTGCGCACCACACATCTGCCAGGAGGATCGGCTCGATCATCATGCGGCCCGTGAGCGTATCTAACCGGAAGCGCACCGTCTGTGAGTCAATGATGGTGGTATACGGCACGTTGCCCGCATTGATCGAACGCCCATCCAGTCCGAAGCCGTCCCAACTGCCACGCTTGACGATCTTGGCGTTGTAGGCTCCGGCAGTGGGCTGTACGATGTCTAGCGTGAACTGCCCGCCACCGAGATCGGTCAATACGGCAGCGGCATCGTCGTTGTTCCAGCCATTGAAGTCGCCTACCGCTGAAAATTCCGCCACGTTTAGACTGTTCGTGGCGTGGGGAATGTTAGTCGCGGGCACATAACCATCAACGTAAGTGTTCGTATCCAGCGTAAAAGTCACGTTCTGGAACGGTCCGGCGAGTTCCAACCAGGAGTTGGCAGCCGGGAATGAGGTACTCCAATCGCCGCAGGGCACGACCTTCCATTCGCGGTCGGTGGCACTGGCGACGGTGGTCTGCATGGAGTAAATCCCATCGCTGGCCGTAGTGTCGCCGTTTGTGCCGTCATCGAACATCATGTGCGCGGCGTTATTCCAACCCTGGAACGCGCCCGCGACACACCATGTGGGCAACGCCGACAACACATCGATCTTGATGCGGCTGCGGTTGAGATCGAGGACAAAGCGCACTTGCTGATTCGCGGCGGTGGTGGTGAAACTCACCGTGCCCGCGTTGACCGAGCGCCCCTCAGGACCAAACTGTGCGTCCCACGCGCCAGTGTGCGTGATTTTGCTCTCGTAAGACCCGGCAGTCCCGACTGTATAAACGACTTCGTAGTAGCCGTTGCCGATATCAAGCAACGTGGCGGCTGCGTCGTTGTTGTTCCAGGCGTTGAAGCTGCCCACCGCATTAAAGGTGAACGCGGCGGCACTGTCAACGGCGTGCAGTACCTGCGTGCTGGGCAGGAAACCGTCGGTGTAGGTGTTGGTGTCAAAGATGAAGGTGACGACTTCGTCCGCCGCTGTGGTGT
>CBEVZO010000815.1:0-2255 GCA_965554365.1 uncultured Anaerolineae bacterium | reverse complement strand
CTCTATGTGAATTCAATCGCGCTGGGCCTCACCCCCTAAATCCCCCTCTCCATCCGAGACATTTTGTTGCGCTGGCGCTCAACGAAAATTATGGAGAGGGGGACTTAATCACGCGTTTTCTTCCTCCTCTCCGATGCTTTGCAAAAGTGCCGGGGCCGGGAGGGGTTTGGGACCGCTTAACAAACCATAAAAACTAGCATAAGGCTCGATTCGAATTCACATAAGACATTGGCTTTAGACAAAAAATGAAGGTAAGCGATGCTCTCTCAGGCAGGAAGAAGTCATTTTTCGGTATTTTTGGCGAGTTTAGCCAGTCAAGCCGATCAACCAAACGCGCTAGAAATCGCTTTTTGAGCACATTTCAGGCGGAACGGTGGCTGATTCGGGCGCTGATTTTGTCTAAAGTCGTAGTTTGTGCCTGCCTGATTGACACAATCTCAGCGAAATCACGCCCACAACATTGTACTACGATGAACGCGATTGTCTAAACTCGATATAAGACGTATGATAGAAAAAGGAGGAGTGAAGCATGTCTACACGCCGAATGTTCGCTTTCATGGTCATTGTCGCGATCCTCGCAGGAGCCGGAGCGCCGATCCGTGCCCGCGCGCAGGACAACCCGCCGCCCGTGACGTACTATCTCGCCAACGCCAGCACAATCACCATGCTCGACCCACAGACCGCCAGCGACACCGTTTCGATCACCGCCAGTGAGCAGTTGTTCCTCGGCCTGACGGACATTCACCCGCTCACGAATGAGTTCACACCGGAACTCATGACCGGCTGGACCGTCAGCGACGATGGCCTGACGTGGACGTTCACAATCCGCAATGACGTGCCCTGGGTGCGTTACGATCCTGCGACGAAATCGGTGGAACGGCTGCGCAATATCGTCGCGGAGGACGTCGCGTTTGGCATCCGGCGCGCGTGCGATCCGCGTCTGGAGAATTATTACAGTCAATTCCTCGCGGAACTGATCGTGGGCTGCGAGGCCGTGTTTGAAACTGCGCCGGACGCGGTGCAGGAGGATGACTTTGCGCCGATCGGTGTTGCCGCGCCGGACGATGTGACACTGGAAATCACGTTGACCGCACCGGCGGGTTATTTGCTGAGTCTGACCGTTTTGTCGATCATGCGCCCGGTCATGCCAGAAGTCATCGCGGAACACGGCGCGAACTGGACCACACCGGGAACCATCGTCACGAACGGGCCGTTTGTGCTGGCGGAGTGGGAGCCGGAGGTGCGCCGGGTGTATGTGCGCAACCCGCATCTGCCGGACGACTTGCGTGGGCGGGGGAATGTCGAACGGGTGGAGGTGGTGTATGTTGAGGATTATGGTGCGCCGTTCGAACTCTATCAGAACCACCTGATCGATGTGTCTCCAGTCCCGATTGCGGAATTGGAGGCTGTGCGCAGTGATCCCGCCCATGTCAATCAAATCGTTGTGCGGCCCGATCAGGCCGTGTTTTTCTTCGGCTTCAACCAGTCTATACCCCCGTTTGACAATGTGCATGTGCGGCGCGCATTCAGCGCGATGATCGACCGCGAGCGTTTTGTGCAGGAAGTGCGCCAGAATCGCGCTTTGCCAATGATTCACTTCACCCCGCCGGGGACATTCGGCGCCGTCCCCATCGATCAGGTCGGCGTCGGCTACGATCCCGACTATGCACGTGCAGAACTCGCGGCGGGAGATTACCCTGAGTGTGAGGGTTTTCCGATCATTGAGGTTGAGACTTATGTGGGGGCAGGCACTTGGGCCGAGTTTTTAGTCGAGAGTGCTTCAGTCGTCTTGGGCTGCGATCCTGATTTGTTCACAGTTGAAGAGCACGAGTTCTGGGTGACGGGGCAATACGTAGACCCGCCACCGCAATTGGAAACGTTGGGTTGGGGGCCGGATTATCCTGACGCAGACGCTTGGCTTGAAATGATCCTGCATTGCAATACACCAATGTTGGAACCGGAACGGTTACGGCCTTGCTCAACCACCGACGATCTGCTTGATCAAGCCGCCGCCGAGTCCGATCCCGCGACGCGCGCGGCGCTGTACGCTGAAATCGAAGAACGCTTCTTCGGGCCAGAGGGCGAACACCCGATCATTCCGCTGTTCATGCGCGTGGATTACCTGCTACGGCAGCTCTGGGTTGATGCGCCGCTAGAGACGGATGGGCTGTTCGGCGGCGTGCATTACGATTGGGTGACGGTCGATCAGGCGGCGCAGTTGGCTGCGCGAGGTGGATAAGCGAGGTGGATAAGCG
>CBEVZO010000814.1:0-2257 GCA_965554365.1 uncultured Anaerolineae bacterium | reverse complement strand
GATCTCGTCGCGCAGCCGTTGACGCGCCGCCGGGTCGGTGACGCCGCTGGACTCGTCCCACGCCGTGCCCATGACCTCGGCCCACAGGTCCGCGTATTCCGCGCGGGTGCAGGTGAGGCGGGCGGCACGCTCCACGACGGCGTCGAAGTGCGCGTCGCCGGGTTGCAGGCGGGGCATGGGGAGTTGGTACATATAGAACATATTGAGCGTCGTGGCGATTTTGTAGCGGATCACGTAATCCAGCACCAGCGCGTTAAACAGCGCGCAGACGTAGAACTTGACCGCTGCGGGCGCGTCCCCGGTGATCAAGGCGACGGTGGCATTGACTTCGCAGGCCGTATCAGGCGGCACAATAGCGGCGATCAAGGTGCGTTCATTCGTTGCAGCGGCGATGCGGCGATGTACGACGCGGTAGGATTGCAACTGTGCGCGTTTTTCAGCCGTCTGATCCGCCAGTTTGTCCGCGCTGATAAAGAACTGCGGTTCCCTAAAATACGCGTCATACTGGTGGATCATTTTTCCTTCATAAAACGGCAGCCCAACACCCGTTTGATTCAGGCGGCGACGGTCATTGGTGAAGTGAAACTCGTTGGTGAGCTTTATCGTCCACCAAGCAACCTCACCCCCTGGCCCCCTCTCCGCCAGCGGAGAGGGGGAATCGGCGGGCGCGTCAAATCCCTCTCCGCTGGCGGAGAGGGATTTAGGGTGAGGTTGCTCTGCAATCCGTGCGACTACTGCCTCAGGATCATCAAACACCTCGTCATTGGAAAAACGCAGCACGCGAAAGCCCTGACTTTCCAAAAACTCCTGCCGGATCGCGTCCTCGATGGGCGTATAGTCGTGGATAGGCCCATCAATTTCGACGATCAGTTTCAGCTCAGCACAGTAAAAATCAACGATAAAACGCTCAATCGTATGTTGGCGGCGAAATTTGAGATTGTTCACCTGCCGGTTACGCAGGTACTGCCATAACAGTTTCTCGGCAGGCGTGAGGTCTGCACGGTTTTGTCGAGCCAATGATTTGAGTTTATGCCACAACGGTGACTTGGTAAACCAACGATCGCTGGCCGCGTAGCCGATTACAACCTCGTCCTCTGGCGCAACCTCACCTCCTACATGATCAGCGGTCATGTGCTCCCTCTCCGCCAGATCAACCTCACCCCCCAACCCCCTCTCCGTTGACGGAGAGGGGGAGTCTGCGGGCGCGTCGTTAAGTCCCTCTCCGCCAGCGGAGAGGGATTTAGGGTGAGGTTGTTCTCCCAACAACGGCCAGTCCCCGTAGACTCGTTCTGTGATCTCATAGTCGCGCCGCGCTTGAAACTCCATCACACTCAGGCTATCCGGGCTAAAACGCTCCAATGACTCTTGCCGCACATAGACCAGATTCGCCTCATCCGCCAGGAACGCGGGCAGATCGTCCGGCGCGACGGCCACGCGCGGATTGAAGCGGAACGCCGCCCAAAAGCCCTCGCTCTGCGGCCCCTTCTGCGCGCCCACCAGCGCAAACTTGAAACGGTGATCGACGCCAGGGAAGAAAAAGCGCTCATTGCTGAAGCTGAAAATGTACTGGATGTGGCCCTCGTCCAGCAGCATCAAGCGCAGGTCTTTCGTGCCCAGGTCGGTGTAGATGCCCGACGGCACAACGTAGCCCAAGCGCCCGCCGTCTTGCAGCAGGCGGTACGACCGTTCGACAAACAGCTTGTGCGTGGCGGTGTCGCCGCGTCCCTGCCGCGTGTAATCGCCGCTCCCGCGCACGAAGGCGGCGGTTTCCTCGACGGCGGTCTTTGCGCGCTCCCACTCATCCGCGCGGCGTGTGTCCTCGGCGTTTAGCTCCTCGATGCGCTGCTCTACCTGCCGCCGCTTCAGCTTGCTCTCGATGCGGTCGTCAAACTGGGCATAAAACTCGCGCAGGTCGGGCTTGATGATCTCCCAGGGCGGGTTGCCAATGATGATCGTAAAGCCGGGCTGCTCTAACGGCGCGCCGTCCGCGTCGAAAAACACTTCGGGGAACTCCACGCCCCAGTGGAACGGGCGGGCGCGATCCAGGTCGGCAAAGTGCGGCGCGACGTCTGCGTCGAGCGTCTCGTTCAGCGCGGCGGTGGCCGCTTCCAGGTCGTCGATGATCTGGTCGTGGGCCGGGCCGCCGGGCGTCTGTATGAGGTCGCGCCGCAGCCGGTGAATGTCTGCGAGCGCGGCGGCGTGATCGACCAACCGCGCATCATCGGGGCGCACGCCGATCAGGCTGTTGCCGACCTTC